>CAZODB010000011.1:0-22180 GCA_964578425.1 uncultured Herbinix sp. | reverse complement strand
GCCACACCTACAAGACCCGAGCCAATCTGTGTAGCCAAGCGAATTCTTTGGGCTTCACCTCCTGACAGGGATGCTGTTGCTCTGGCAAGTGTCAGGTAATCCAGTCCTACACTTACAAGAAACCTTAATCTTGCTTTTATCTCCTTTAGAATCAGCTCACCTATCTTCATCTGCATATCAGTCAGATTAATATTAGCCATAAATTCAGCCAGATCATTTATAGCAAGCTCTGTAAGCTCTGATATATTCCTATCTCCTACGGTTACGGCAAGGGCTTCCTTCTTAAGTCTCTTTCCTTTACATTCCCTACAAGGGGTAGACCTCATAAATGTCTCGTAATCTTGCTTTATGATCTCAGAGCCAGTCTCCCTATATCGCCTCTCTACATTTCGAATAAGGCCTTCAAAGACAACATCATAGATTCCCTGGCCTCTTTGGCTTTGGTAGTGAACCTTAACCGACTTACCATCGGTACCATGGATAAACATATGCTTGATGTTCTCAGGAAGGTCACTATAGGGAGTATTTATATCAAACTCATACTCCTTGGCCAAGGCCTCTATAATACATCTGGTATAGCTTCCCTTATCCTTAATTGACTGCCATCCGGGTGCAGCTATTGCTCCACCTATAAGACTTAGGTCCCTATCAGCTAGTAAAAGCTCCTCATCAAATTCCATCCTAATTCCTATTCCGTGACAGTCAGGACAAGCACCAAAAGGGTTGTTAAAGGAGAACACTCTAGGTTCCATCTCCTCAATACTTATTCCACAGTCAGGACAAGCAAAATTTTGACTGTATGTCTTGGGCTCACCGTCTATGATATCTACTATCATTAGACCCTCTGCTAGCTTTAATACATTTTCTATAGAATCTGAAAGTCTCTTCTCTATTCCTTCCTTAACAACCAAGCGATCCACAAGAATCTCAATATTATGCTTCAGATTCTTATCAAGATTTATCTCCTCGCTTAATTCATATATGCTCCCATCAACTCTGACCCTTACATATCCGCTACGCTTAGCCTGTTCAAAAAGCTTTGCATGGGCTCCCTTACGCCCCCTTACTACCGGTGCAAGTAGCTGCATTCGTGTACCAGCAGGAAGATTCATAATCTCATCCACCATCTGGTCTACTGTCTGCTTCTTAATCTCGATACCACACTTCGGACAGTGGGGAATACCTATTCTTGCATATAGCAATCTAAAATAATCATAAACCTCGGTAACGGTTCCGACAGTTGACCTAGGATTACGATTAGTCGATTTTTGATCAATAGATATGGCTGGGGGTAGTCCCTCGATGCTTTCTACATCGGGCCTTTCCATCTGTCCTAAAAACTGTCTTGCATAGGAAGAAAGAGACTCCATATAACGTCTTTGTCCCTCTGCATAGATAGTGTCAAAGGCTAAAGAGGATTTGCCTGAGCCAGAAAGACCTGTAAGTACCACAAACTGATCCCTAGGAATATCTATACTAATATCCTTAAGATTATTCTCCTTAGCACCTCTAATTCTAATATAATTCTTCTTTTTTGACATCGCTCCACCTATTCTAATTTCATATAGAGTATTTATTTATATTAATTAACTATTCCCTCTCATCTATAGATGATTGGTTATAAAATTCTATCTAAATATTAATTGAAATCCAGTAGCTGTTTCTTAACCTCTATCATCTTGTCACGTAGCTGTGCAGCCAACTCAAAATTCAGCTCTGCTGCCGCAGTATGCATCTGCTTGGTAATCCTCTTAACTACTCCGTTAAGCTCCTGCTTTGTCATGGATTCAAAATCCTTCTCCATATCCTTAATATCCTGGTCTGCCCTCTTAGATATACTGATTAAATCTCGTACCTTCTTCTGTATACTAGTCGGTGTGATTCCATGCTCCAGATTATATTCATGTTGAATCTGTCTTCTACGGTTTGTCTCACTAATAGCTTTACACATAGAATCAGTCTCACGATCTGCATACATAATAACCCTTCCCTGGGCATTTCGAGACGCTCTACCTATAGTCTGAACCAAAGAGGTCTCTGATCGCAGGAAGCCTTCCTTATCAGCATCAAGTATAGCTACTAATCCTACCTCAGGAATGTCAAGTCCCTCTCGAAGCAGGTTGATTCCTACCAGTACATCAAACAGATCCATTCTCATGTCCCTGATGATCTCCGAGCGTTCTAATGTATCTATGTCAGAATGAAGGTATTTAATACGGACACCTACCTCACGCAGATAATTTGTCAAATCCTCTGCCATTCGCTTGGTAAGAGTAGTAATTAACACCTTACTCTTTTTATCTACTTCCTTTCGGATCTCACTTAGTAAATCATCTATCTGTCCCTCCACAGGCCGCAGCGATACCAAAGGATCCAATAAACCAGTCGGACGAATAATCTGCTCTACACGAAGAAGCTCATGCTCCCTCTCATATACAGAGGGAGTAGCTGATACGAATAATATTTGGCTAATCTTACTTTCGAACTCCTCAAAATTAAGCGGCCTGTTATCTAAGGCCGAGGGTAGACGAAATCCAAAATCAACTAAGGTATTCTTTCTGGATCTATCACCAGCGAACATCCCCCTAATCTGGGGAATAGTCATATGGGATTCATCTACTATAATCATAAAATCATCCTGAAAATAATCCATAAGGGTATGAGGTGGCGCTCCCGGCTCAAGTCCTGTCAAATGCCTGGAATAGTTCTCTACTCCTGAGCAAAAGCCTGTCTCTCTAAGCATCTCTATATCAAAATTAGTTCTCTCAGAAATTCTCTGGGCCTCTAAAAGCTTGTCCTCACTTTTAAAATAACGGACTCTTTCCTCAGCCTCAGCTTCGATATTCTGTATAGCTATCTCCAGCTGGTCCGGTTCTACCACATAGTGAGATGCTGGGAAGATTACCATATGCTCCAAGGTATTCTTAATCTCTCCCGTAAGCACATCTATCTCAAGAATCCTTTCCACTTCATCGCCAAAGAATTCTACTCTGATAGCCATCTCTGCAGAAGACACTGGGAATATCTCCACAACATCTCCACGAACTCTAAAGGTACCTCTCTTAAAGTCCATATCATTTCTATCATATTGTATATCTATTAATTTTCTAAGAACCTCATCTCTATCTCTTATCATGCCTGGTCGGAGTGATAATACCATGTTCTGATAATCTATGGGGCTACCAAGACCATAGATACATGACACAGAGGCGATTACGATCACATCACTACGTTCAGTTAAGGCTGCAGTGGCTGAATGCCTAAGCTTATCTATCTCTTCATTTATGGCAGAATCCTTCTCGATATAAGTATCTGTAGAAGGAACATATGCTTCTGGTTGATAATAATCATAATAGCTAACAAAATATTCTACTGCATTTTCAGGAAAAAACTCTTTAAATTCACCATATAGCTGAGCTGCAAGCGTCTTGTTATGAGCGATTATCAGTGTCGGCTTCTGTACATTCTGTATAATATTCGCCATGGTGAAGGTCTTACCTGATCCTGTTACACCAAGTAAGGTTTGACATTGATTACCGCTTATAAATCCTTCGGTTAAGGCACGAATGGCTTCTGGTTGATCCCCTGTTGGGTCAAAGTCCGAAACCAGCTTAAACTTCATATAAGACACCTACCTTTCTACTTACTCCTTATAGACTTACACGTATAAGTAGCTTAGAGGCTCAAATTGCTTCGCATTTTGAGCCCACCAAAGGTTCAGCTTGCTGAACCTATGCACTTATCCATGATAATCACCATGTTTTATTATGACATATAAAGCATGATAATTACCCTGGACTAATCTGCTTATACGTGAGTATATCACAATGAAAAAGTAAAATCAATACATTTTTCGAATGTCTGTTCTATTCTTTTAACTCATATAAAATGACCTCCATAAGGGCTATTATTACCCTAGTGAAGGTCAGTTATATCCAATTACTATAAGGCTTTAACCTAGTCTAGTATTATTATTTTAATATAATTAAGCCTATGGGGAATTATGATAGTTACCAATATTAGAGCTAGGCGGTTTCCTCCACAGTATTAAATTGACTGTGATATAGCTTATGGTAGAAGCCCTCACTGCTTAGCAGCTCTTCATGGCTTCCCTGTTCAATAATTTTACCCTGATCCATAACAAGAATCAAATCCGACTCCCTGATGGTAGATAGCCTATGGGCTACCACAAAGCTAGTTCTACCCTTCATAAGCTTAGCAAAAGCTTTCTGAATATGAACCTCCGTTCTTGTATCGATATTACTCGTAGCCTCGTCCAGAATAAGCATAGGAGGCTTAAGCAGCATAACTCTTGCGATGCTAAGAAGCTGTCGTTGTCCCTGCGACAGATTCCCTCCGTCCTGAGCTATGATTGTATCATAACCATTTGGCAGACGTTTGATAAAGCTGTGGGCATAGGCCGATTTAGCCGCACTGATAATCTCATCCTCAGTTGCATCCTCATCACCATAAGCAATATTCTCTCTTACAGTTCCCTCAAATAACCAGGTTTCCTGAAGTACCATACCATACATGCTACGGAGGGCTTTTCTCTGCATGCTTTGAATATCTACGCCGCTCACCTCTATTTTACCCTTATCCACATCATAGAATCTCATAAGAAGGTTAATGACTGTGGTTTTACCGGAGCCCGTAGGCCCCACAATAGCTATCCTACTGCCAGGCTTAACATCAATACTAAGCCCTTCTATAAGAGGATTCTCCTTATTATATGAAAATGCAACGTCAGTAAGCTTTACTATTCCATCAGCTTCCACATCTGTTAGCAAATGCTCATCAGAAGACTCCGGCTCTAAATCTATCAAGGCAAACACCCTTTTTGCAGAGGCTAAAGCCGACTGTAGCTCTGTTATAACTCCTGATATTTCATTAAATGGCTTGGTATATTGATTTGCATAGGATAGAAAGCTCGTTAACTGACCTATGGTTATTCTTCCTGCTATAGCCGAAAATGCTCCCAATATTCCCACAGCCGCATACACAATACCATTGACGAATCTGGTAGAGGGGTTTGTTAGCGATGAATAGAACTGTGCCATAACCCCAACCTCATGAAGTTTTTCATTTAATTCCTTGAAGCGTTCAAGAGCCCTATCCTCATAGGAAAATGTCTTTACAATCTTTTGGTTTCCCAAGATTTCCTCAATCAGTCCACCCATCTCTCCTCTAATCTGTGTCTGCTCAGTGAACTTACGATAGGTTCTTCTTGCTATAAACGAAGCCACAAATAAAGATAAGGGGGTAAGCACTACAACCATTATTCCTATGCCAAGATTAATGCTAAGCATAAACCCTATCGTACCAAGGATAGTCATTATCCCAGAAAAAAGCTGAGTAAAGCCCTGTAATAGCCCATCGGATATAATATCAATATCATTCACCATGGTGTTAATAATATCGCCATGGGGTGTACGGTCAACTCTCTCAAATGGCACGACATTAAGCTTGCCAAATACCTGATTTCTAAGGTCTTTAATAGTTGAAAAAGTTATTTTATTAGTAGAGTAGGACATAAACCATTGGAATATGGTGCTTCCTCCTATAAATATAGCCAAGTATATTATTGTTTTTAAGATGCCGCTAAAATCCACCTCATCGGGACCTACTATATTATCCACTGCCCTTCCAATAAATATAGGTATTAAAAGTGACAGTGTCACACTTATCAACGAACTTATAAGTGCAGCAAGTAGATATCCACGATAGGGCCTTGCATAGGAGAATATTCGCTTTAATATTGAATTATTTTCATCTTTTGAACTCACCAGACAACCTCCTCCCTAAAGTATATATATAATTTCATTGATCTTATCTATTTAATATATTTACTAAACATATATCGCCTCTACTAATAATCTTTCCTCAGAAACATAAATTCCCCCACCAATAATCCTTTTAAAAACATATATTCCCTCTACCAATAATCTATTATAAGAAACACAGGTTCCCCTACCACAGTTAGCTAACTTGAGAATCACAGATTTCTCTATATATCTCACAGGTTTGATATAGCTCGTCATGTTTGCCTATGCCTACCATCCTACCATCATCAAGTACTATGATTTGATCTGCATATTTAATAGAATTCGCTCTTTGAGAAACTATAATTACTGTGGTATCCTCACAGTTCTTGCGAATGCTTTCTCTTAACCTAGCGTCAGTTGCATAATCTAGGGCACTGGAGCTGTCATCAAGTATAAGAATTCTTGGGTTTCTAACCAAAGCCCTAGCTATGGTCAGTCGCTGTCTTTGTCCTCCCGAAAGATTTCTCCCCCC
This sequence comes from uncultured Herbinix sp., assembly GCA_964578425.1. GTDB lineage: Bacteria > Bacillota > Clostridia > Lachnospirales > Lachnospiraceae > Mobilitalea. The sequence goes on along the minus strand of CAZODB010000011.1, from coordinate 15,883 downwards.
CTGATTTATCTGTGAATCGCATCCATGGGGTAGCTTATCCACAAAATCCCTAGCCTGTGCGATATCTATAGCCCTATGGATGTCATCTAAAGAAGCATCTTTATATGAAAATCTTATATTATCACATACACTGCCTGAAAAGAGCACAGTCTTTTGTGGTACAATACCAAATAGCGCTCTTAGTCTATCTAATGAATATTCATCTACAGGTGTTCCCTTTATACGAATTTCACCCTTGTCCACATCGTAAAACCTCGGTAGAAGGTTTATCAGTGTAGATTTTCCCGAGCCAGTTCCGCCGATAACACCTATTATCTCTCCTTCATTTATATCAAAGCTTATATCCTCCAAAGCATATTGGTCTGAACCCGAATAGGCAAATGACACGTTCTTCAGACTAACCAGGGCTGCTACATCATTGATGGCCTTATTATTAACCTGTATATCTTGAACAAGCCTATCCTTTGCCGGGTCCTGATCTGACATATTTACTTCCTTTTCCTTGACAGAAGGCAATGTCTCAAATACACTGTTGATTCTTCTAGCAGATGCTGACGCCTTAGTAAATATAACAACTAGATTAGCAACCACCATTAAAGCTATAGATATCTGTGTCATATAGTTTACAAAAGCAATGACCTCACCCTGCGTTAGACTTCCTACCTCCACCCGAATACCGCCAAACCATAGAATGGCTAGTATGGCTATATTTAATATCGCAAAGGTGGCTGGATTTAAGAAGGCTGATATCTTTCCTACATTTATAGCTATATCTGCCACTTCGTTATTGGCCTCATTGAATCTCTTAATCTCATGCTCCTGTTTTGAAAATGACCTTATAACCCGTGCACCACTTAGATTTTCTCTTGTAATACGCGATACCTTATCAAGCATCCTTTGACGAACTCTATAAAAAGGAAGTGATAGCTTCATAATAAGATAAATTACTAATGATACTAGCGGAGCCACAATCAGGAATATTATAGAAAGCTTAATATCCAATATCATAGACATAACTACCGCACCGATTACAAGAAATGGTGCCCTTACCACAAGCCTTATTAGCATTGCAACAGCCAGCTGAATCTGATTTATATCATTTGTAAGAATCGTAATTAATGTATCTGTACCAAAGGAATCTATCTCAGCATGAGATAGAGAATTGATATGATTATAAAGATCATTTCTTACCATGGTTCCAATGCCCTGCGAGGCCTTGGCTGCGCTGTACTGACAGATAATCGCAAAAATAAGCCCCATAAGGCCTAATAGAAGGATGATGCCTCCTCTTTGGAGCACATATCTCGAATCTCTGTTTTTTATTCCTATATCTATAATCGTTGCCATTACAAGGGGCACGATTAGTTCAAATACCGCCTCAAGAAACTTGAAAAACGGTCCTATAGTTACTTCTCTTTTAAAGTATTTTAAATATCTAGCCAGCTTTAGCATAAATCCTCCGCTTATATTTGATTGTCATTAACTGCTTTATTGCATAACTTATAAAAAGATCTACGAAAATTACCTTCTTCTTCGCCTGAACGTTTTTTTATACCCTTTAAGCGACCTCCTGCCATACGTACCTTTTTTGCTATATGTCTTTCCATAAGCATTTGGTCAATACTCTTATCCAAATATTCTTTACCATTATGATGGATTGCATACGCTCCCTTTCCCAGTGCCATGGCGGCCACACCATAATCCTGAGTAACTATAATATCTCCCCTTTGTGTATGATTAAAAAGGACAAAATCTACAGCATCCGGAGCCTTACTTACAACTATAATCTCACTGTAGTCAGATCTTAGTATATGACTGGTATCTGCAAACATATATACAGGTATATTATACTCTTTAGCCACCTCTTCAATTATATCCTTTACAGGACACGCATCAGCATCCACCAATATCTTCATAATATCTCCCATCTTATATCAATGTCACTTAATAAGCTTTCTTTATTACAATAATAAATGATTTCCTAGCATCTTTCAATCATTTAAGAGAGAATAGTAACAAAGGGTATGCCTGCATTATTATATAGTACTTATTGAAAAAGTAAAACAAAAAAACTATAATTAGATATATACTATGAAATTAACTTACTAAATTACTATGAAATTCCAAAGATTAGAGAAAGGGAACTGGAAGAATATGAATAAAAATTACGACCAATTAGTTGAGAATAATATATACCCCAAAGATAAGCAAGATAGCTATAAGCTGATACATGCACAGCTAAAATCATTACTAGAGAACGAAGTCCATGTGATACCTAACCTGGCTAATGCTTCTGCATTACTTAACCTTGCTCTAGCCGATATAAACTGGGTGGGTTTTTATTTAATAAAGAATGGCGAGCTTCTTTTAGGACCATTCCAGGGGAAGCCTGCCTGTATCCATATCTCCATCGGAAAAGGCGTATGTGGAACTGCTGTATCACAAGGTAAAACCCAGGTGGTTCCTGATGTCCATGCCTTCCCGGGACATATCGCCTGTGACAGTGAGTCTAAGTCGGAGATTGTAATTCCCATCTATGTAGAAGATTCCATTGTAGGGGTACTGGATATCGATAGTCCTATTTATAATAGGTTTGATGTGATTGATAGAGAAGGTCTTGAAGAAGTGGTTAGAATACTGGCATCAGGATGTGATTGGAAGCATTTTTAATGAATAATTCAACAATATAGAAAATCACAATATAGCTTTATTCGATAGGATAAACCTGCTTTCAAGAAAAATAGTACTTACTCAGTTACCTGTGCAAGTACTATTTTACAGCATATTATATCCATTTTGAACCTCTCATGACTAAAGTCACAAGTGTTCTTAGTTGCGCTAATAAAGTAGATATCAGATTAAGTATATCTTACTAGCTCTACTATGCATGATCAATCTTAACCGCTATACAGATTCTCTCCATAAGCTCTTCAATTTCAAGTCCTTCAGAATCTACTGTAATGTGAGCATATTTTTCATATAAAGGTATTCGTTCCTTATACAGATCTAGCAGCGTCTGTCCATCACGAAGCACAACACCTCGCTGTTTTATGTTTCCAAGTCTATTGCTTATGGTATCATAGGAAAGTTTAATATAAACCACCTTAGCCCTATCACGAAAATGCTCCATAGCCTCGGCACAATATACGACACTACCTCCTGTAGCTATTACTGTGTTTTCTACAGATATATCCCTATTAACCTGGTTTTCTATATCAATATATCCCTCTAGCCCTTCTTTTTCTATGATATCCTTAAGAAGCATTCCCTCCCGCTCCTGAATTAACAAATCCGAATCTATAAAATTCATTCCCAAGACCTTTGCCAAGATAACGCCTACTGTACTTTTTCCGGCTCCGGGCATACCGATTAATACGATATTATTATCAATTGACATATTCATCCTCCGGTATGTCACATTTTACTTTATCCTCAGTTAGTTTGGAATTGATATAACGCATAATATCCCTGCGGGTAATTATACCGATAAAATAATTTCTGTCATCAACTACAGGGATAAAGTTTTGGTCCATTGCTCTCATTAGCATCTCGTCCATAGTAGCGGTGATTCTTACACTGGGGTTCTTGCCTTTCCTAAAAATATCCCTTATCTTAATATCCTCAATGCTTTTCATGTTTGTCTTGAGAATCTGATCCTTCCTGTCATCCACCAGAAACCACAGAAAATCTCCTTCACTTATAGTTCCGATATATTTATTATCATCGGATAATACAGGTATTGCTGTATGTCCGTGACTTCGCATCTTTTCAAGTCCCTGTCGTAGAGTAAAATTATCATAGAGGTAAGCCACCTCTCCCTTTATTTTCAAAAAATATGCAATATTCATTGCTTATGCTCCTTTTATTCTGATCAGTAACGTTAATCTCTCATGACTAAAGTCACGAGAATGCGTGGCAGGTTCTTCAAGTTAATTATCCTTACATAGTATAACATATTTTAGATAATTGCGAAACTCTACTTTATGATCTTGTGCTCTTTAACAAACCATCGCAGGCAGGCTGTCTTCGCTACCTTCGCCTCGTAATGGTACATAAGGTGCCAGAGTACGTCACCGGCAAAAAAAATCCCGTTTCAAAAATCTAAGGAAAATAGAGCTTCCTCTAGAATTATGAAACAGGATCTTATATAAAATATATTGATTATTTACCGAATCTTATAACATTCCATGAGCATTTCTTCATATTAGTGGTAAATATACCACCATCAAACTCATACTCGGTTTTCTTTGTTGGCTTGATACTCTGGCTAAGCAGTGAATTTACTGCCTTCATGTCGTGACCTTCCATTACTATATATTCAAGCACCTTATAGTCTTCAAAGCCTCGCAGGTCCGAAGTAAAATTCACATCATTATCTACATCACGATTTACTGCAAAGATTGTAACCTCTTCATTTTCAGGATTATAGACTGCTATAGCCTCCACATCACTTACATCCGTATGATTAGAGGTATCATGCTTTGTTGATTGAATAACTGGCTGAAGTGCTACACCACGACCATATATTGATGCATGTAAAAACGGATAAAAGATAGTCTGCTTCCAGGCTCCACCCTTTTCATCAGTCATAATAGGTGCTATAACATTTACAAGCTGAGCAAGACTGGCCATCTTAACTCTGTCAGCATTCTTCATAAGGGAAATAAGCAATAAACCAACAAGAAGAGCATCCTCAAAATTATATATATCCTCCAGAAGACCTGGGGCTAAGCTCCAAGGCTTTCTCTGCTTAAGCTCTTCGTCTGCTTCATTGGAATGATACCATACATTCCACTCATCAAAGCTTAACTTAAGCTCTTTCTTGCTTCTCTTCTTAGCCTTTACATAATCACATGTGGCGACAACGCTCTTTATAAACTGCTCCATATCCATGGACTTTGCAAGATAATCTGCTGTATCATTAGCCTTATTATCATAGTATTGATGCAAGGATACATAATCTACATAATCATAAGTATGATCTAAGGTTATTGACTCCCATTTTGGGAATGTAGGCATACCTATTCCAGAACTACCGCATGAAACCAGCTTGATTGAAGGGTCAATCATCTTCATAGCTTTAGCTGTCTCTTCTGCCAGTCTTCCGTACTCCTCAGGGGTCTTTGCTCCTACCTGCCATGGTCCGTCCATCTCATTACCCAGACACCATACCTTTATATCATAGGGTTTTTCATATCCATGAGCACGTCGCATATTACTATAGTAGCTATTTGCATCTATATTACAGTATTCCAATATATTACATGCATCGGCAACTCCTCTGGTTCCAAGATTAACTGCCATCATAACCTCAGTCTCTGCCTTCTTAGCCCAGGACATAAATTCATTTAGTCCAAACAGATTAGGCTCCAGTGTAGTCCAAGCCAAATCAAGTCTGGCTTTCCTCTCGTCCTTAGGACCTACTCCGTCCTCCCAATAATAATTAGATACAAAGTTTCCACCGGGATAACGTATAATCGGTACCTGAAGCTCCTTAACAAGCTCAATTACATCCTTTCGAAATCCATCATTGTCTGCTGATGGATGTCCAGGCTGATATATTCCAGTATAAATCGCTCTCCCTAAGTGCTCTATAAATGATCCATATAAGTTCTTATCAATATCATCAATCTTATATTCCTTATCAATTACCATTTTTGCTTCTTTCTTCATAACAGTCTCCTTATCTTCTTTTCATATGTTTATTGACAACATAATAAAATAATTAATAAAATTATTCTTGTTATATATTATCTCTACATATACTATATTTACTACTCATATAAATGTCAATGTATTATATTTTACTTTATTCTGTTTGAAATAGCAAACAGAGAACTCTAGGATTTCACCTAGAGTTCTCTAGATAAAAAGCATTTTAAGAATATAATTTAAATTTCCATTGAATTACTACTTTAAATAAGTCCCCATCAACCTCAATATCAAATTAAAGATTTATATTTAACATTACCTGGTACCATTTTGATTTTAAACGGTACCTGGTACCATTTTTATGAAATAATGACTTGATATAAATTCATATAAATTGTAGTATTATTTTATAAATGGTAGGAGGATTATCATGAAAAACAAATTATGGATTCCGATTTACATATTGCTTCAATGTACATGGGGGATTTTACAGACATTATTAGGTTTTATATTTTTCTTACGCTTCATAAAAAACCCTCATGAATTTTACAAGGGTTGTATTAAAACAAAATGGAATCGATACGGAGGACTATCCTGTGGATTGTTTATATTTGCAACAGATGAAAATGCAGGTATAACTACGCCGGAAACCTGCGACAAGTTAACAGTTCATGAATATGGACATACATTTCAATCACTGATATTAGGTCCTTTATATCCCTTTATCATTGGCATCCCATCTGTTGCTTGGGGAAACTTACCTAGATTCAGAAGGCTTAGAGAAGAGAAAAACGTACCATACTTTGCCTGTTTTAGTGAAAGTTGGGCAGATAGACTTGGTGAAAAGACCACCGGCATGAAATCAATTTGGTAGTTTAAGACCGCGGAAACTCCCCCTATCTTCCCTGTCTTGGGAAATATTTCGACATTATATACTATATTTCAGCACTTTTTTCAGTTTCGTGAATATTATATATTGGAAGCACAAAAAAGCTTCTTATATATAAACGGAGGTGAAATATGGATAACTATAACAAATCTAAAAAATCAACAGTCATAAGCTCTGAGGCTTATGCAAACAAATGCGAAAAGGATTGTAATGCCCGTGTATTACAGTCCGATACCCTGACAGGTGCTGAAAACTATCCTTGGCCTGGTGGGGACTTCAAGCTACCAAGAGTTCTTTCCGAATTTGTCGTTCAAATCGATTCTGAAGCTAAAATCAGGCTTAATGAGCCTGCTTACGAGATTAAAAGAATTGAAAAACAGATATTCTTACAACAATGTAGATATATTCCCTCTACTAACAAGGTGTTTATTGAAGGATATATTAGAAAAAATATAGAATATGCTGCAAAAACCTGCTCTAAGTACAATACTATATCCGGTTCAATTAAGGATACTACTGTTCATGTGCCCTTTAAATTCTATACCAAGGTAGAATTTTGTGGGGCAACACCTCATATCACACCTAATCCTCCTTCCATGGTGGCAAGGTATTTTGATGAGAAGAGAATGGGCAAGGATATTAGAGAAGCCGATAGATCAAATATTGAGATTTTCAACGAGCCTGTTTACTGCGAACTTGAATGGTCTGCAATATATGACGCGGATATTAACGAAAGGGGCACTTACATTGATAAGATGCCGAATGAAGAAGAATTTCAAGAATTTACTGATAAATCAGTTGTTTATCTATGCATAAAATTACTTCAGAAGCAACAGGTATGTTGGCCTTTCCCTGTTAAGGAAGACATTAAGAAGAAACCATTTCCACAAAATACTGAATGGCTATCACCAAATCTCCATGGAAAAAAACTGGAGCTACCGCTCTAGTCATTACAGACAAATAATGAGGTTCTTACAAGTAAATAGATTTGCATTATTATAGAAGTTTGATACCTGTATATGCTAGATGTTTTAATTAGCACATACAGGTATCATTTGATTACAAATATATGGGGGTAACATGTATATAAAAGTAAATATCAGCTATTTATATACATGTACTAATTGTACTGTACCCATAGTACGTTGTCAACACCTTTTATTCAACGTACAATAAACACATGAGGTGTTGAGATGATCGGCAAGAGAATTAAGGAGCTAAGGCTTGAAAAAGGAATAACCCAGAGTGAGCTATCAAACCATTTAGGATTAACCCCTAAGATGGTTTCGTTTTATGAATTGGAACAAAGATTTCCTCCTCAGGACATAATAATTAAGCTGGCTGATTATTTTAATGTATCAACAGATTATCTTTTAGGTCGCAGCGAATTTCACAATTCAGACGAAATACTTAAAGAATATACCTCTCTATATTTCGAGAACCCCAAGGCGTTTGATAAATATATCATAAACCTAAAAAAGTCTTACGAAGGCGACCACTAATTCTATATTTCCTTATAGGCCAGTATATAGTTCGCCCCTGAGACTAATATTCCGCCTCCTATAAAATTACCAAGACCAGATACCAGCAGATTATATATTATATCGGAAAATGTAATATCTACACCAGCAAAATAGGCTGTAAATAGATAATATGCATTGGCTACCACATGTTCAGTTCCTGATATGGTAAATACAGTGATAGCTAGCCATAAAACCATGATTTTAGCTGTTTCACTCTGGCAGCTATAGGCTAGGCATATACCGGTGCATACTATTATGTTACAAAGTATTCCGCTTATTAAGAGCCTACCAAAGGGCATATAAGCCTTTTTAATCGCTGTATCAGTAACAAGTGCCATAACATCATCATTAAAAATACCTGATACATTAGTTATATAGGCAATAAAGATACAACCAATAATATTAGCAATTAACACAATACCTAGTGTCTTAAATATTTTATGCATCCTGGTACGGCCTGCATATACTGCAGTCATAACCATACAATCACTGGTGTAAAGCTCAGCCTGCATAATAAGTACCGCTATAATTCCAAAGGGAAAGACGAGGGCACCAAGAAAAGCCCCAAGCCCAGGATCTGTAGTTGATGCAGCAATCCTAAAGTATGCGATGGCACCCAGAGATATATATGTTCCTGCTAATATCCCCTGTACCAAGAGTATCAAAAACGTTTTTTTTGATTTATCCCTACTTAGCTGTAGGATGTATTCTGTAAGCGCCTTAGGCCCTGATGTATTTTGCATGTCTTATTCCTTCCGTTTCTTAGATACCCAGTGAATTCTTAATGAAATTCATAGAGCTTTCTCTGAGTCTTATTATTTTCTTATTTACTTCCTCTATATTATCTAGTTTAAATATATCAAAATTATTATAATCCTCCAAATCATAAAGTATATGTGATGACAGTCCAAGGTCCTTTAGCAGATCCTCTGTTCTTTTACCAGTATCGGTATGAAGCATGGATACAAATGGTCTGCCATAGAGCACTGAAAATACCGTGCCATGAAAGGAATTTGTTATTACATACTCTGCTGATTCTATTAGGCCTAAGAACTCTCCTGCATCAGCAGTATAAAAAGGCTCCAATTGATTCATAAGACCTTGGCCAGGTCTTCTTTGTATAATTGGTAGACCCAAAGCCACTGATATTTTATTCGCAAAGGATATGAGCTGAGGATTTTTTTCTATTGAGTAAACTAAAATATAAGGCTCTTTAATATTACTTTTAACCTTTATCTCATCATAGTCTTCTCTCTTAAGTAAAAGTGTAGGATCAAGAACTACCTCCACGGGCTTTCCTGCCAGCTCGCTTATGGCCGTCTCTACACTTCTTTCTCTTACGGATATATTGGTAAATGATTTGAGTGCTTTCTCCATAGCCTTCCTATGCTTAGGCGCTATATAATCACTTCCCAGACTAGCCGCATAGGATATTTTTCTACTTCCTGTTTCGGCAAATTCCAGATAATAAGCCGGGTTAAACCCGTTTATATGTGTGGGGTTCCACACCTGGTCACTTCCCACAATATATGCGTCCAGCTTAAGCCCTGCGCTCAAGAGCTCCTTATATGTCCGATAATCACCTATTAGATTAAGCTTATTATTTCTAAAGCTCTGAAATTTCTTATATCTTATAAGACTTTTTCTATTTCTAATATAAAGCTTGAATCCTAATAAGCTCCGGCTAAGACCTCTCTTAAGCTTCATTGGATCATACAGTCCATCGATATTATCAGGATGATAATTTATAACTCCTGTCTCAAGATTATAATCCTTTAATACTTTTTGTAATGCCCAGGTCTGTAGTATCGCACCATAATTATTGGCACTATGAAATGTTATAACACCTACTCTCATCTCATCCTCCATTCCCTTCCAGTTTATCAAGCAAATTATTTACAGATAAATCGCCCTCATCCTTTAAGATAGTATTATTCCCTTGAAGCCTTAAGACCCTTGATACATTCTCTGATGCTATTATCTTATCGCCACTAGAGCGGCATAGATGCCATACCATATTATCTAGGCATGAATGGTGTATTACATAGTCAAACTGCACATCTCCAAAGTATTTTCTCTTCTCACGGCTCATAACCTTATCTGCACATCTACGATATGCCTTCTTCTTAGATATCTTACCCATTACCTTGATTTTAAAATACTCAGATCGCTTATAGCCCACCTCATATATAATCGGCATATATGCCACATTCTTATTAAGCATAGATAGCATGTGGCTATTCTTCTTAACCTCATCGGTCTTCATAGATACATACACATCATAATTATCTCTATCAATTGAATTTATCATATTTATTCTATTTCTGCTTAAGCTATCATTCTTAAGACCCTTGATAAATATCAGAACCTTTTTCTTATCATTTAAATTAACCTTTTCTATCTTCAAATCATTGTCTTTATGAAAATCAGCAAGCCCAGAAGAACTTCTATCTCTCAAAATCTCCATACATATCTTCTCAGGAGTATCTAGTGAATCATTGCCACAAAACTTCTCATAGAATTCTTTATAATCATTCTTTTCGGCCCTAAGCTCCTTTATGAGCTCATCCACAGTCTCAGCTATAGGTAAGCCCAAATCCTCTAAGTCAAGATACAAGCCCCTATCATGTAGATACTCTTCCCTGTCATATGTAAATAACATCATCCTTCTCTTAGTTACTCCGTAGTCAAACATTATACTTGAGTAATCTGTTACTAGCACATCTGTAGCAGATAGGAAATCATAGGTTTCATAATTAGCTGGAAATTCTCTAATATGGCTGTAGCCCGAATAATCCATTTTATCCTTAACATATGGATGAAGCTTCACATAGAAGACATCAGCATCCTTAAGCTTGCTATCTATATCTGCCAAAAATCCTTCTAATAGCCTTAGTTGCTTATCCGTCTCCTTATTATGAAGAAGGCCTCTCCATGTGGGCATATAGACTATAGCTTGCTTGTCCATAATATTACATTCTCTTCTAATAAGCTCTCTCCGAGCATCATTAAGTAGGGCTGAATTTCTTGGATAACCAGCCACTATAATATCTCCAGGATATATGTCCTTAATCATGTAGTCCCGTAAGAATATATCTTTTGAGAAATCATTTTGGAATAAAAGATAATCAGCTATCAGGAAATTACGCTGAATATTACCCAGGGCGTATTCTCTATAAGGAACTATTCTTCCCATGGCCTTAAGAGGGGTTCCATGCCATGTGTTTACATATATCTGATCAGGCTTTTTTATAAAATATGGAGGGAAGCTTGTATCAGTAATAAGGTATTTGGCTGATGCCAAGGCTCTTTCATAATCCTTTGAATATATCTGTATCATATCGACATTTTTGATTCCATAGGTATCAAGAAGCCTCCTAAAGGAATCCTTATATGCAGGAGCTATAGCCAGCTTCACATTATAATTCTTATATATATCCTTAGACAGCTCCTTAAGGATAGCGAATATATTGCCTGCTATATCCTCCCCATGCTTTGATTCTAGCAAGATATCATTAGGCAATACCTTTAATTTCTCATATAAATGAGTATAGTAAACCGGCCCCCTCTTCAACATCACTGAGATGATGGGGAGCTTTTTCTTGATCAGTGATAGCTTAGATCTACTTTTTCGAAATCTATTAAGCTTAGCTATAAAATTCCTAACTCTTTTTAATAGGTTGTATAATCTATTGGGCATATATTCACGTATTCTGGTTATACGGACCATCTTCTTACGCTTCGTAAAAAGAGGAAGTTTCTTCTTAAGCCATCCTGAGGAGTACAAAAGATAATGATTGCTTCTCCAATTAGGCAATCTATTATCAAGGAAATCCTGTGTCTTGTTAATAATCTCAAGCTTTATATCCAGCTTTCCCTTGCCTCTGTTCTCATTCTTAAAAAGTGTAATATACCTGTAGAGAAAATGTCTTGCACATATGAACTCAAGCTCATCATAATAGTAGTCCATATAATCATATTTCTCCATGTAATCAAATACCATTTCAAAGGCTTTAATAATATCCAGTGTCTGCCTTGAAAATGTATTCAAAAATCCACCTTGGCTAGTCTTACGATAATTATATAGAGGCTCATTGACAATACCTATATTCTTCGCCTTTACGACAACCTTATATGCGAATACCAGATCCTCAAACCTCATATTCTCTGGAAACTCCATACCCAAAATAAGCTCTCTCCTAAATAGCTTATCCCAAGGAAAGGGGAGAATATGGGCCAGCTCATATCGGTGATCACGAAGATTAAAATTACTGTTAATATGCCCAAGCTTAATAAGCTCGTGCTTTAATACTCCAGTGCGCATGTCCTCATATACATTGTAGCGGGTACAAATCACAAGGTCATTGTTATCCGCTATTGCTTTGCCATATAGCTTCTTACACATATCTTTATCGATATAATCATCGCTATCTACGAAAAGTATGTATTCACCTCTCGCATGCTTCATACCATAGTTTCTGGCATGACTGACTCCCCTGTTCTCAGTTGTATATACCTTCATGATTTGGGGATGTGTTCTTTGGTATTCCTCTAAAATCTGAAGACAATTATCTGTACTTCCATCATTAACGGCAATTATCTCTATCTCTTCTAGTGTCTGGGAAAATAAACTATCAAGGCACTGCCTAAGATACTTTTCCACATTATAGACAGGCATTATAATACTTACATGCAAATGCTCATCCACTGCATCTTCCTCCTTAAAGCTTTACGGCTATATTAATTAGTTTTGTTGTCCTGCAAGTCAAATACCGCATTTGCTACCTTACGCGAGGCTTGTCCGTCCTCCCAGGCACAGAATTTTTCATAAAATATATCATACTTTTTCTTGTATTCTTCCGTCAGCTCAGTCATGTTTCTCAGAGCCTCTATAACCTCTTCTGTGGTAAATAAGAGAGGTCCCGGCAGCTCCTCCTCTATATCTATATAGAATCCTCTAAGTACATCTCTATATTTCTCCAAATCATATGTGAAAAACAGCATAGGCCTCTTAAGATTAGCATAATCAAAGAAGACCGATGAATAATCCGTAATTAAGTGATCAGATATCAGATACAACTCAGAAATATCATCATAATTACTTAGGTTATAGGCAAAATCCTCTAAGCCGGTTACATCCAAAGAATCCGCAATAAAGTAATGAGTACGAAGAAGTATGACGTATTCATCCCCCAACTCTTCCTTCATGAGGTTTAGGTCAAGCTTTAATGAGAACTTGTATTGACCCTTTGTATAGTATTCGTCGTCTCGCCATGTGGGAGCATATAGGATGGTTTTTTTGTCCTTGGGTATACCAAGCTTGTCCCTTATCTCACTAGCTATCTCATCTTTATTATCCCAGTGCATAATATCATTTCTGGGATAACCTGTCTCAAGCATTGTCTTGTTATATATAAAGCATCTTTTGAAAATATCACTGGAATATTGATTAGCAGCCACGAGATAATCCCAGGATCTCGACTGTTTGTAGGTCTGCTTCTTGTACCTGGGTGTTGCCGAATTAATATCCTCTAAGTCGAAGACCAAGCGCTTAAGAGGTGTTCCATGCCAGGTCTGTAGGAATACATTGCCCTCTCTTTTCTTGATCCATACGGGCTGCCTGCTATTAAAGATATAGTATTTGCAGCGGGCAAGATAATAGCAATATCTGATGCTAAATCTTTTTACCTTCTTATGCTTATAGGGTATTATGGTTTTTTTATTCTCTATGACCCATACATATCTATATTTACCAGGATAATTTCTCTGCAGATACTCATAGACATACTTGGGACTGTCAGAATAGCTCTTACCAAAAAAACTCTCACAGAACACCCAATTGTCCTTTACTGATGTCTTAAGAAAAAGCTTTCTGTATAAAGACTTAGGGAGCTCTCTCTTATTTTTAAATAATCTTTTTATTTTTCTTCTTGCCAAATGAACCGTGACTATTCTTTTGGCTTTCTTGTAATTTCCTTTGTAGAAGACTCTCAATAACCTCTTTTTATATTTCTTATATGAACTAATCAATTCCTTGTCCATCTTTGATATCAAGCCATGAAGTATATTGAAATTCTCTATAACCGCCTGTGAATCCTTCTTCCTCTTTAATTTAGGAGCAAAATATCTGAAGGTATAATATATAATCTTCTTATCCAATCGTCTTCTGAGATCACTCTCGGGAGCTATCAGCGTCTTGGCATATTCATATGTCTGAACATATTCAACAAAGCTTTTACTCCCCTTCATCTGTCCTAAGGAGGGAAAATTAATAGTATCATTATGATTACGCTTAACATATAGAGAATCCATATTTCGACTAAAAGCATGCGCCTTATCCAGAATCTGAAGTAGAAATGGATAGTCTGATAAAAAGATAATATCCTCGTTAAACCTTATATTGTTATCCTCTATTAGCTCTCTTCTCATAAGAACATGAAGCACGGTTATGCTTCTTACACTTCTTCTTCTGGAAAACAGCTCATAATAGGCATATCTCTGCTTTGATTCTATATATTCTTCCTCAGTTAAATATTCTTGGCTATCATCTTTATCACCATTTTGCTTATTATCCCTGTCATCATCCCCGTCATCACTAATGGAGCTGTCTATCTCTGTTCTTCCATCACCATCAGAACTGTCTTGATCGGATTCCGAGGAATCACTATCCTTATCGCCTTCCCCTTCCTCATCATCCTCTTCATTCTCGTCTTCATCTTCCTCTTCATAGAGTTTTCGAAGGAAAAGACTTCTTTGAAACCAAGTCCAAGTCTTTTTACCGTATACTACGTCCGCACCGTCAACATCTGCTGTTGAGACAAGATGCTCTAAGGCATATGCATCGAGATAGTCATCACTATCTAGAAAATATATATATTGGCCTTTAGCCATGGATAAACCAAGATTCCTTGCTGCTGCCACGCCCGTCTTGTCCTTTAATTGAGCAACTACAATATTAAAATCCTTGCCATATTCATTAACATATATGTCTATATCCTCTTTGACTTGATCACATATAAGCAATAATTCAAAATCCTTAAAATTCTGGTCCTTTAGACTCTCAAGGGCATCCTCGAGAAAATGTACCCCCTTGTGAAAGGGCATAATTATGCTGACCTTCATTATATAAAAACCTCCTCATAGCGGTATAAAGCTAGTCTATATATATTATATACATTTTTCTCATTTTGGCAAACAAAACCCTCGACCAATATGGCCGAGGGTTTATATATATCAGTCATAGCACCTCTATAATTTATACTAAATTGTCCATTGATTATGAATAATACCAACCAGCCTCCAGTTTTCTTCATATTGTTCAAATACCAGTCGTAAGCTTCTCCAGTCCATTCCCTCATATTGCTCATCAAATCCGGGAAAGTAATACTTGTATTAGACAGCGAAGCTTAAAAGTAAGTTCCAAGAACAGAAAAAAGAAGACAGCAATATTTTATACTCACAAGAAGAACACTCGTTGACTTTAGTCATGAGTGGTTCAAGCTTACTAGTAATAATTAAAAAATGTTCTAGAAAAGGACATAGACATAGACACTGCTATAATTATAAATAAAATCCATAAGCCTAAGGAACCTATTGATAATCCAAGCCCTATTTTAGATCTTCCTCTATATTGATTATTAGGATCATTGAGACCAATTATACTAGTAATTATTCCTACTATTGAACCAATAATAATCAAAGGATAAAAACCTAAGGATCCAAATACTACTGATACTGTAGCTAAAGCCTTTCCTTTATTATCATGTTTATCAGTATAGTTGTTAATATTAGTCTTAATTAATTGACCACAGGCTAAGCA
>CAZODB010000010.1:20487-22622 GCA_964578425.1 uncultured Herbinix sp. | reverse complement strand
GTGGTTAAGAGGATATCATTAAATATTACTGTTACCTTGTAAGTACCGTTTGGTGCATTCTCGAAGACTGATCCTGCTATGGTTATCTTATTATCCTTTAGTGTGACAACTGAAGGATCAAGCAAGGTTTGGTCTATCAATACCGCCACATCATCTGCTGTGGAATCTCCTTCACCCATATGTACATTGAAGCTTACATCAGCTGGATCCTCTGCATCATATTCCAATTCTACCTTTTCTAAGATACGGGGACGTCCCTTCTCTAATATAAAGGTGTCATCTATGACGCTATCTAGGTCATCAATAGAATAAAGATTACCATTAATAGATATACGTGCCTTACCATTACTCATATTTACAAAATCGACTTTACCTCCGATATCTGTAATGGCTCCTGTTTCACTCTTTGTCCTTACGATAACATTCTTACCCACTAAGCTTAGAGCCTGTGAATTAGATGTCATTGCGCCGAGATTCTGCATTTGCTCCAATTGGGAGAATGTGGCTAGCTGGGATATGTACTCGGTGTTAGAGCTGGGATTAAGCGGGTCCTGATACTTCATCTGTGTGACTAGAAGCTGTAAAAACGCGTCCTTACCCAGTTCATTCTTAGTTGACTTCTCTGTGCTCGCTGATCTGTTTACCTGTTCAATCACGCCATTTTCTACAGTCTTAATTAATTCGCTCATGGCTTTCCTCCTTCTACATTCACTTAAGCTATGCCCTGTAATTAATATTATAGCCCATGGTGCCTGCAAGATTCATATTATCGGCATCCTCTAAGGGCTCTTCGCTCATAGCTACAGCTTCATCGAAGGTGATTTTATGTCC
Source organism: uncultured Herbinix sp. (assembly GCA_964578425.1). Lineage (GTDB taxonomy): Bacteria > Bacillota > Clostridia > Lachnospirales > Lachnospiraceae > Mobilitalea. The sequence continues at coordinate 21,791 of CAZODB010000010.1, read as the reverse complement.
GCTTCTTTGCTTCTTGTGCATCCTTTGTTCGGTATCATCGGACGGGCTCTTCTGATCGAATGTATAGCTAGCTACAGTAACTTCAATACTCTCTACTTTGATTCCTTGCTGGTCAAGTGTGTCTTTAAGTGTAATTAGTTGTCCCTCTATCGCTTCCTTGGCCAGGTCATTTTGTACAGAAAAATGCGCTGTCATTAGGCCTTCCTTAGAGCTGATAGTTAAATTCACCTTTCCCAGATGCTCTGGATTCAACTGAAGCTCCATTGTTGTTTGCTCTGGATTGATATCGACACGAATCTGTTCGATAATCTGCTGTGCAATCTCTCTTATGTCATATATTCCTTCAGTATTACTGTTTAGTTCTGCTATAGGCTTGTCATAATTTGCACTGAGTTTATCAAGGAAGGCTTCAAATCCTTCTGTTCTTGCTTCAGAGTCATCTGCGTCTTTTAGCTCGGCTTCACCCTTGGTAGCTATTACTGATCTTTGGTCAATTGTATAGCTATCCTCGAATGTGGCATTGGTACTATCCTTGGCGTCAAGGGTTTCCCCATTCGTCTCTTTAGAAACCACTTGGGGCAGTATGGTATCGGCTTCATCTACACCCAATAGCATTTGACCTTCTTCACTATTCACACCTTGCTCTAGTATCAGCTTCATTTCATCGTCGGTAAGCTTTAGGTCTGCTTCATTTTTAATATCTTCTAGCTTTGTTAGCAGCCCTTGGAATGTATCTCCCAACTGCTCATCAAGAAGCATGGCTAGTGGATCTGTGGTTTGGGCATCTGCAAGTACCAGCATCTTTATTGACTCTGGGTCTGTTAAATCCGAATTTCCTAATCCCAATTGGTCCATCATAGCGTCAATTTCCTTCGGTGTTAAATCCAGTTCTTCCATAATAGCATTTCTTATTTGATCTATTATTGTCTGAATTTGTCCCATTAGATCTGAATCAATTGGGTCTACAGGCTTTTTCTTTTCTTCTGCTGTAATATCTACAGCCTTACTGTCTGTATTACATGTATCAGACTTAATGGTCTTTTCAATTATGCTCGTAGCCTTATCTTCGCGCTCTGTAGCTTGTGTCTTGTCCTGATTAATAACATTCTTTGATTTCCCATTGATCGCTTTATCCCTTACAGGAATATTAGTTTCCCGCTTGATGCTCTTGTCAAAGAACATTTCAAAATCATTCATTCCAGACCTCTTCGCAAGATTAGCTGCAGAAGCTGTAGCTCCTAATTGATTACCGGAAGCCTTTGTAGGTATGCATTGCGTCATCATCCTCTTTCATCCCTCCTTTC
>CAZODB010000010.1:19306-20387 GCA_964578425.1 uncultured Herbinix sp. | reverse complement strand
AATATCTTTGCTACGGATTCCACATCTGCTGTCATAGTCTCAAGTACTCTTGCAGCTGCATCGGGCTTCATGCTTTTATATATATTTGCTTTTTCCTGGATTGCCCATGAGTACTGAAGTTGCTCCGCCACCTGTCTATATATCTCCTCTGCATTAGTAGGATTTATACTCTCGTAGAATTGTTTGTACTCCTCTATATCGGGAGCCGCTTCTGCAAATACTACCTTCTTTTCAAATTCCCTTTCCCTATCTTCAAAAGCACTTTGCTTATCCTCAAATACTCTTAATCTTTCTAGCTCTGCTTCCAAATCAACTCTCTTTTCATTATCCTCTTTATCCTTATCCTCCATATTCTCAATGGTAGACTCCAGCTCCTTAATCTTTGCTACTGCCTCTGCCAAGGAGCTATAAGCATAGTCCTTTTCAATAGCTAGCTGTTCATCTGATATATCGGGAAGTATTCTATTAATTAGGGGTATGTCTTTTATTATAGGTCTTAAAACACCTGAGCCAAAGCCACCCACATCAAATTTTATTAGAAGTCCAAATATTACGAACCATATGATGGCTATTAAAAGGGCAATCAAGACCGTTAATACCTTATTTCCTTCTTTTTCAACCCTATCAGCCTTGTTTCTCCTAGCCATTATCTATCCTCCTCATAAAGCTGAAAGCTATTGTAGTTAAAGCTGTTGCGTTCATCAATCTCTTTCTGCTCTTCGGCATTGACTTCCATCAAGTATTCCTGCCAGGCCTTTTCCCTCAGCTTTTCCTGAGTTTTTCTTTCAATCATGGCATCATTTAGACGGATTCTTGCAATCTCAAGACGCTGCGCGGCTGTCTTTACAGCTACTTTCTGTTGCTTGATTTTCAGCTTCATAATCTCTATAGCCTCTGAAAGCTGTTTTATTTTTAATATATTTAGCTTGCTATTGCTTTGCCTTCGCTGCTCCTCTTCATAAGAAGATTTCTTATCCTCAAGCTTTAAAAGCTTATCTTCTTCTATGTTCAGCCGGTTTCTAGCCACGGCATAAGCAAGCTTTGCCTGTTCCTCAAGCTTAAGCTTTATATTTAGTATACT
>CAZODB010000010.1:0-19206 GCA_964578425.1 uncultured Herbinix sp. | reverse complement strand
TTATGGTCATCAGTTATAACCTGGCTCATTATACGAGATATACTTTGTAATATATCAATGGCGGGATAATGATTTTTATGGGCCATTTTTCTTGAAAGCATAATATGCCCGTCTAATATACTTCTAGCAGTATCTGATATTGGTTCATTAAAATCATCACCATCCACTAGTACCGTATAAAGTCCGGTAATAGAACCCTTGTCAGAATTACCTGCTCTCTCTAGAAGCTTTGGCATCTCACTATATACACTAGGAGTATATCCCCTAGAAACAGGTGGCTCTCCAGATGCCAGTCCAATTTCTCTTTGTGCCATGGAAAATCTTGTCAAGGAATCCATCATTAGAAGAACATCCTTGCCTTGATCTCTGAAGTACTCTGCTATGGCAGTAGCTGTCTTAGCTGCTTTCTTACGTATCAAAGCGGGTTTGTCCGAAGTAGCTACTACAACCACCGAACGCTTTAGTCCCTCTTCACCTAAATCTCTCTCAATAAACTCTCGGACCTCTCTACCACGCTCTCCGATAAGAGCTATGACATTTATATCCGCTCTGGTGTTTCTTGCGAACATACCAAGTAATGTGCTTTTTCCTACTCCACTACCTGCAAATATACCTATTCTTTGACCCTTGCCTACAGTTAGCAAGCCATCTACTGCTTTTACACCCAGGGGCAAAACCTCATCAATAAGCCTTCGCTTTAAGGGGTCAGGAGGTGCTGCTTCTGCCTCATAAAACTGTGAGCACTTTAGACTATAGCCATCAATAGGATTACCAACTCCGTCTATTGTTCTTCCAAGAAGTGCTTCTCCTACGGGAACCCGAAATGACCCTCCCGTGTTCTCTACCATACTACCGATTCCCACACCAGTCATATCATCGTAAGGCATAAGAAGTATTCTATTCTCCCTAAAGCCCACCACCTCAGCTAGTTTCTTTTCCTTAGAATCGGTTATTATATGACAAACATCGTTTAAATTGGATGAGGGTCCTGTAGCTTCCAAGGTTAAACCAACCATCTTAACCACTTTGCCAATCTCTGTATGATAGCTCTTATCTAAAAGCTGTCTGTATCTATTAATATCTATAACCTTCATGGGTTCCTGCCTTCTATGTTACTGCTTCACTTAAACTAATCCACCTACCCTGTATATCGGATAATTATGAATAATACTAAATACTTGACAGCAGCTTTAGATCTGTAATTAAGTTGTTTAGCTGTACATCTAAGCTACAGTTTATTACTTTACTTTCCGTTTCTATAAGGCTTTGGTTTTTGGTAAGCTGAGGATCAACAATAATCTGAATTTCCTTACTGATTATTCCCTCAATATATTCCTTTTTAGAGGATAGGACATCCACATCCTCCCTGCTTACCCGAATTGTATAATCATCTACACTATCACTATCCAATAGGGCCTTTTCCACAAGATAAAGGATAACATCTGACTTGTCCTCTACAAAAACACCTGTAAGCTTTGTAATTAGTGAAATCATAAGCTCTGTAACCTGTTCGGAGGTTTCAGACAGTATCTTCTTATATTCCTTCTGCTGTAGTTCTTTCTGCTCTGATAGACTGTCCTTAATCTGCTGAATCTCCTTGGCTGCATTATTTATTCCCTCTTCATAGCCTTGCACTCTTGCTTTTTTTACCGTGTCCTCTTTGAGCACTTTAGCTTCCTCTTTAGCAGCTTCTAGTATTGCGGCCGCCTCATTTTCAGCATTCTCTATAATAACTCCTGCTTCTTTCCTTTGTTCCTCCTCTGATATGAGGGGGTCTACCAGAACAGCTTTGAGCCCTTTCTCGAATCCCTCCCCTATCTGAGGTAGGGGAAGCTTACTTATTCTTTTTGCCTGTAGCTCCTCGTCTCTATCCTTATAATCTAGTGTCTTCTTACCCCCTGGCTCATATCGAATTGTATAGGACTTTATTACATTAGACAATAATCTCGTCACCTCCGCCTCTGGAGATAATGATTTCAGAGGAATCCTCCAGCTTTCTGATTACATTTACTATTCTCTGCTGCGCTTCCTCTACATCCTTCAAGCGTACCGGTCCCATATACTCCATATCTTCTCTTATCATAGCAGAAAGACGTTTTGAAAGGTTATTGAATATAACATTCTGTACTTCGTCAACTGCACCCTTAAGAGCAACTGCCAATTCATTATTATCAACCTCTCTAAGAACTCTCTGAATGGATTTATCATCAAGACTAAGAATATCTTCAAATACAAACATCTTTCTTCTTATTTCATCAGCAAGCTCTGGCTCTTCGATTTCTAAGGTTTCCATTATATGCTTTTCGGTTCCTCGGTCTACAGTATTTAAAATATCTACAATAGAATCCACACCGCCAACAATTGTATAATCCTGATTCATTAAGGAAGCAAGCTTACGCTCTAGCACTTTTTCTACCTCCTTGATAACATCTGGTGATGTCCTGTCCATCATAGCTATACGCCTAGCAACATCCGCCTGCTTATCTGGAGCAAGAGAGGATATTATGGTGGACGCCTGAGCTGATGAAAGATATGAAAGTATGAGTGCTATTGTCTGAGGATGCTCGTCCTGTATAAAGTTTAGTAGTTGAGAAGCATCAGTCTTTCTGACAAACTCAAAGGGTCGAACCTGCAGGGATGCTGTAAGCTTACCGATAACATCTCTCGCCTTATCAACACCAAGAGCCTTCTCCAGTAGCTCTTTAGCATATGCTATACCACCCTCAGCTATATATTGCTGTGCTAGGCATATTTCATAGAATTCATCCATGACCTGATCCTTTACCGCTGGGGATACACTACGGGTATTTGCTATCTCCAATGTCAAGGTTTCTATCTCATCCTCTTTCAGATGCTTAAATATACTGGCTGAGCGCTCCGGTCCTAAGGAGATTAGTAATACAGCTGCTTTTTGAATTCCACCGATATCATTGCTTGTCCTTGCCATATAATCTCACCCTTTCTTTCCCTTAATTCCATTCTTCGTTTAGCCAGTTACGAAGAAGCTGTGCCACTGCATCAGGCTTCTCATCAACAAACTTCTCTATCATCCTTCGTACCTCTGATATCTCATTGAAATCTATATCCTCAATACTCTGATTTTCCTTAGTGGTTGCCAGGAGTTGTTCCACAGATAGCTCCGGTTCAAGCTCTGTAACCTCGACAGGTCCTATGCCCTTGAATACTACGAATAGTAACAATGCTACTATAAGGATAGCAAGTACTATCTGCATATAGTCTGTCCATTCTCTTATTTCGACAACCTTAGGTAGGTAGACAGGCTGTTCGATTGCAGTTATCTGAATATCATTTTCTGCTATACCCGTAGCCAAGGATACCATGGATATAATTTCAGGGTCTACTTCCAATTTATTCCCATCGCTATTGGCTCTGACATATTCATCAAAGGTCATTTCCTCTAAAAATCCGTCATTCTCAAGCTCCTCCTCGGTATGTGTTCTTATCTTCCTAGCAAGAATACTTACGGAGGACTCATCCGTTACAATAGCACCAATCTCGAATTTTGTATTAGTTATTCTCTCATTTGGTAGATAATCATATTCCTCGATTTCTACGTTACCTGTTGAGCTCGAGGAGTCCTCAATCATATAGTCAGTCTCGTCATTGGAGGATGTTCCCGGAACTCCTCCACCATATGCACCTGAATTCTCAGAGCTATAGGTATAGCTATGACTGTATACGCCCTGCTCCTGTCCCTCAGCAGGTAGATACTCAGTGTATAGTTCACTCACTTCTTTAAAATCCAACGTTAAATTAGGCATGATAACGACATCATCATACCCGCTCTTAATCAATCCCATATATAGATTATTAATAAAAGTATTGCGAAGCATATCACGGTATTCTTCCTTTGATGAGGCATTAGCAGAATATAAATCCTGCGCACCACCAAAAAGCAGATTTCCGCTTTGATCCGCCACCTTAATATTTGCTGTAGAATTATTGCCGATAACTGAAGCTACCACCTCGGCTATGGTTTCAGCTGTATCTTTCTCAAAATCCTTATTCACCGTAAGAAGAATGCTTGCACTGGTCTCTCTCTGGCTTGTAAGAATAGAATTGGTATCATCAACCGGTATGTAATAAACCTCGGCTTCCTGAACCCCCTCCATGGTTTTAATATATCTTTTAAGCTGATTCTGCATGTAGAGGTTTAGTTTAAGATTACGATCGCTGTTAGTTGTACTAAGGCTGTTATTAAGTAGTTCGTCCAAAGTAATCCCTGTTGATGGCATATCATTACTGGCTAGTAATAATACTGCATCAGAATAACTTTTTAAGTCTACTGAAACAGTCAAACGATCAGAACCGAGCTTATGGCTCATTCCTTCAGACTCCAGTAAATTGACAACTTCACTAGCCTCTTTAGTGGTCTCTGTTATGGTAAGCTCCCTATATTCTACTCGTCCTGTTATATATATTAATACTGCAAATGCTATGATAATAATGCTGACCACACTGATTAGGATGGTCTTTTGTTTTGCTGTGTATTTGTTCCAATACTCTAATAATTCTTTTGGAATTTGCTTCAGCCTCTCCGCCATTATACCTACTCCTAAGTTTGATTTATAATCTAGAACTGCAGATTCATAATCTCTTTATATGCATCTAAAACCTGATTGCGAACAGCAATGGTAAATTGCAGTGCAAGGTTTGCTTTCTGCTGTGCAACCTGCAAATCGTGGGTATTATCCATGAGACCTAGAGAAAAGGCCATCTCTGCTTCCTCAGCTTCATTTGTATAGTGATTAGTGTCCTTAATCATATTAGCCGCAGCATCAAACAAGGTTTCAAAAGCAGCATTCCGGTTCTCCTTAACATCAGTAGTCGCTTGTATGCCTCCGTATTTGCTTAGCTCGCTAATATTAGCTATGCTCTGTATGTTCATGCCTTCCTCCCTCTATACACTATATTATATAACCATCTATAACGGAGGAATTCTCCTCCCTCAATACACTATATTATATAACCATCTATAACAGAGAAATTCTCCTACCTACCTACCTCTAATCCTTTTAAGGCCATGCTCTTAGTAGCATTAAAGGCAGTTACATTAGCCTCATAGGATCTGGTTGCATCTATTAGATCTGTCATCTCTTGAACAATATTTACATTAGGGTATGTAACATATCCATCATCATCCGCATCAGGATGACTGGGTTCAAATTGTCTACGCATAGCCTTGCTATCCTCTATTATCTTTGTTACCTTGACTCCATTCCCGATTACACCAGCTGTCCTCAAAAATACTTCTTGAAACGGTGTCGCATCCTTTTCAGAAAACACCACCGCTTTACGACGATAGGGTTCACCGTTCTCATTCCGTGTTGTGTTCACATTAGCAATGTTTTGAGAAATAATATCCATTCGTAGCCTCTGTGCTGTCATACCACTTGCACTTATATTCATCCCACTAAACGCCGACATCCCATTCCTCCTCAGTAATTATAATTTTTTTGCAATCCTACGACGGAGGAATTGTCCTCCTCAATAATTATAAATTTTATTTACTTTCAACGGAGGAATTGTCCTCCCTCCACCATCTAGCCTTGCTTATTTGTTCTGTAGCACCATTTTAAGCCGATTAAATTCCTGTGTCATGGAATCCATCAGCGAATAATAACGTATTTGATTTTCAGCAAGATTCGCTGATTCGGTATCTATATCTACATTGTTCCCATCCATACGATAGCTTAGATTGGCATAATCAGTATATACCTGTGCATTTAAAGAATCCATTCGTGTATTTGCTACACGCTTATCGAGGGAACCGTCACCAGTAAGAGCCCCCATTAAATAAGATTCAAATTGTACATCCTTCCGCTTATATCCAGGGGTGGATACATTTGCCAAATTATTAGAAATCACTTCATTTCGCTTCCAGCTAGCATCTGAAGCCTTCTTAAGAATATTTATATAATTGAACGCATTGGACCCTATCATATGTACTTACCTCCATAATATTAATTATAATAAATTTCTTGAAGAAATACAAGATATATCCATAAATATAGTAGAAAAGTACCACATATTGTAGTTTTGTGTAGCCAGCTACACAAAAGGATTTATGGCGTGTTCCACAAATCCTTTTCTGTTGTAATTAAATATTTATTTTCGTAAACTCTTTAATTCTTCAAATACAACATCATTCAGCACTTTAATATAGGTTCCCTTCATTCCTGAGGATCGGGACTCTATTACACCTGCACTTTCAAACTTTCTAAGTGCATTAACGATTACGGATCTGGTTATTCCCACCCGGTCAGCAATCCTGCTTGCTACTAATATTCCCTCTGTTCCTTTAAGCTCATTAAATATATGTTGAATTGCTTCCAGCTCTGAAAAGGATAGAGTACTTATAGCAGACTTTACAATCTGTATCTTACGATTTACCTCGGCATTTTCTTCATTGACCGAGCGCATCATATCAAGCCCAACAACTGTCGTGCCATATTCACTTAAGATAATATCATCCAATGTATACTGCGAACCCGTCTTATAGATAAATAATGTGCCTAGTCTTTCACCCGCTATGTCTATCGGGGTGATAATGGCCTGGTAAGCATCTAGATTGTCTAATTCAAATCCTAGCGTGCCGAGATTCACATTTTCCTTTGTTGACAATATATTAAGGAGTCTCTCATTTAATAGTGTATCAATATACCTGCCGACTGCGTCCTTAATTAATTCCTTGATCTCAACAATGTCTTCTCTGTTCTTTATTCCTAACACCTTGCCCTTTTTACTGATTACCATTACATTGGAATCCAGTATATCGCTTAGCACAACACAGATGTCATTGAATACTACCTTGTGAGAATTGTTATTGTGCAGAAGGTTGTTAATCTTCCTAGTCTTGTCAAGTAATTGTACACTCATTGATCAATTCCTCCAATATTTTCTAATACAAAACACTCATGAAGCAAATACTCTGACTTAATAAGGTAATACATTAGATTATTTCTAATTGTATTACCTTTTTCATCTTATCATATATTATTTTCAAAAACAATACTATATTCTATATTTTGACACACTTTTTTAGCTGATTTTCTATTTTTCTATCCAATTTTGTATAATCAAGTAATAAGACCAATTCATAATATCAGAAAAACAAACAATTTTCACTCAATTGTATCGTTGTTAGCTGAGATGACATTACCACAGGTATCATTACTGCATACCAATTTCTTTCCCTTTTCAAGCATTATACTTTGGCATTTTGTACACTTCTCCTTCGAAGGCTTCTGCCAGGTCATAAAGTTACATTCCGGATGATTACTACATCCAAAATATCTTCTTCCCTTTTTGGTCTTTCTGATAACGACATCTCCTGAGCAAGCTGGACACTCCACACCTATCTTCTCAAGATAAGGCTTGGTATTCCTACAATCGGGAAAACCCGGGCAAGCCAAAAATTTACCATGTGGCCCATATTTTATAACCATATTATTATCGCATAGCTCACAGATTTCTTCACTAACTTCATCAGCTATATGAATCTTATCAAGCTGTTCATGTGCATTTTCCACTGCCTCTTCTAAGTCAGGATAGAAATTTCTGATTAATGTCTTCCATTCCAAGGCACCGTCCTCGACGCTGTCAAGTAAGGATTCCATATTAGCAGTGAAGTTCACATCCACAATACTAGGAAAAGCTTTTACCATTATATTATTCACGGCTTCACCAAGCTCGGTTGTATAAAGATTCTTATTCTCCTTTATAACATATCTTCTGGCAATTATTGTGCTTATAGTCGGAGAATAGGTACTGGGTCTCCCTATTCCAAGATCCTCCAGTGTCTTAACAAGAGAAGCCTCAGTATAATGAGCAGGATGCTGAGTAAAATGCTGGCTTTTCTTAAGCTCATTAAGCTTAAGAACATCACCTTCATTTAGTGTCTCATAAGTAGCCTTGATTTCCTCATTTTCCTCGTCCTGCTGATAGACGCTTAAAAACCCTTCAAATAAAAGCTTGGAGGCAGAGGTAGAGAACCAATGATTATTACCCTCAATCCTAATGGAAGTCGTCTCATATCTGGCAGGCTGCATTCTACTAGCCACAAACCTCTTCCATATTAGCTGGTAGAGACGATACAGGTCTCTTGACAAGGAGTCCTTAATCTCATTGGGTGCAAATTGTACATTTGTCGGACGAATCGCCTCATGAGCGTCTTGAACCCTCTTACCTGAGCGTCCAAGATTTGACTCTGAATTCACAAATTCCTTACCGTATATAGCACCTATATATTCCTTTACTGATACGTCCGCTTCGTCACTTATACGAACAGAATCAGTACGGAGGTAAGTAATGAGGCCTATGCTTCCATGACCTTTAATACTTATACCTTCGTATAACTGTTGAGCAAGCTGCATTGTCTTTCTAGTTGAATAATTTAGAGTCTTTGCCGCTTCCTGTTGAAGTGTACTGGTGGTAAATGGGAGGGGCGATTTTCTTATTCGCTCTCCTCTTTTAATATCTTTTATTGTAAAAACTGCATTTTCCAGTTCTTCTAATATCTTAGCTGCTTCTTCCTCTGAACCGATTGTTGTTCTAGTCTTGTTTCTTCCTATATATTTTGCTACAAGAGGGGTCTTCTTTCCCTTTAATGCAAATTCCGCTACAAGGTTCCAGTATTCCTCAGGGATAAACGAATTGATCTCTTCCTCCCTGTCACATATTATTCTAAGAGCCACTGACTGTACTCTTCCTGCACTCAATCCTCTTTTTATCTTGCTCCACAGCAATGGGCTAATAGTATATCCAACCATACGGTCCAAGATTCTTCTGGCTTGTTGAGCATCGATTAAATCCATATCTAGCTTTCTAGCCTCTTTAATAGAAGATTTAACGGCTTTTTTTGTAATTTCATTGAAATAAATCCTGTTAGGTTTATCTAAATCCAGCTTCAGGGACTGTGAAAGATGCCAGGAAATAGCTTCTCCTTCCCTGTCCGGGTCAGTTGCAAGGTATACCTTGTCAGCCTTTTTAACTTCTTTTCTTAGCTTGGCAAGTAATTCTCCTTTACCGCGTATGGTTATATATTTGGGTTCATAATCATTGGTAATATCTATACCCATTTGACTTTTGGGTAAGTCCCTTACATGTCCATTGGATGCAAGAACCTCATAATTACTACCTAAAAATTTTTTGATGGTCTTCGCTTTTGCTGGTGATTCCACAATTACAAGATATCTTGGCATAATAAACTCCTATCTATGTGTAAATTATTCATGTCTTAATTATATGTGAATATTATCTATGTCTTATGTTATATGTGAATTTTATTTATGTCAAATGCCTGGTCGACGGCAAAGCATTAACTAGCATACACCATTTTTACAATCCTTTCAAGTAATAATTATTTATTTCTTTTTTGATAATAGTTCTTCATAGGTTGAATTATCATATCCTTAAGCTCCAAGGACAATATAAGCTCCATGAGTCTCCCTATATCAAACCCCGTCAAATCCACCAACTCCATGAGATGCTTAGGGGAAAGACTAATAAGTTCATATATGGCTTGCTCTTCCTGAGGAAGAATTCCAGAAAAACCTAGCTGTTTTGCCTCCTTTGAGGGAATGTACTCCAATAAATCCTCTAATATATCCATTGGAGTGCTTACTAATTTCGCACCCATTTTTATCAGATTATTACAGCCATCACTAAGCCTATCATAAATCCTTCCAGGCACCGCATATATATTTTTCCCTTGTTCAAGACCCATATCTACTGTTATTAGTGATCCACTCTTCTCTCTTGCTTCAATAACCAGTATACCATCACTTAAGGCACTAATAATCCTATTACGCATCGGAAAATGATATGCCAAGGGCTTAATCCCCGGCCCATACTCAGATATTATACCCCCTTTAATCTGCATATCCATATATAGATTTATATTCTCTACCGGATAACATATATCTATTCCACAACCCATAATCCCATATGTTGCACCCTCCATAGAAAGAGCTCCCAAATGTGCATAGGTATCTATCCCTCTTGCCAGTCCGCTCATAATTATTATGTCCTCCCTAGCCAAAGCCCCAGCCAGATATTTTGCCGTCTCTCTTCCATATATGGAGCATTCTCTGGCACCAACTATCGATATAATCTTTTTACTATCAGCTAAAGGGTTCCCTTTATAATATAACAAAAAAGGTGGATCATATATATGTTGAAGCTTTTCAGGATATGCTATGTCTAGCATTGTTACATATTTTATTCCATGCTCCTTAAGATATTCTACGTTTTTTCTTATCTTATTCATATCTTTACCTAATGTAATTGCATCTAAATCTCGGTCGGTAAAGCCTACCCCCTTCATATTACATGATGTTTTCATCTGCTCTAAAGCAGCCACAGATGCCTTATATACTTCCTTGGGACTTCCAAAGTATCTGGCCATAGTCATTAATTTATTCGCTTTCATTTTGGATACACTCCCTAACCAATACTTATATATATCCTGATCATTAATAATATCTATATCCATCTATATATCCCCCCAATACTTCCCATCTATGCTTCTATAACAAATAGCTTCACTGATGTGTCTTGTTGTAATCTTCTCACTCAAATCCAAATCTGCAATTGTACGGGCTACCTTAAGAATCCGATGATATGCTCTGGCAGTGAGATTCATCTTTATAAATGCTTGCTCAAGAAGAGCCTGCTCCTTAGTATCAAGCTTACAATACTTTTTTATAGTCCTAGGGGTCAGCTGGCAGTTAAACCATATTCCTTGACCTAGATAGCGCTCCATCTGGATTTGCCGTGCCTTATATATACGGCTCCTTATATCTGCGGAGGTCTCCTCATTCTTTTTATTCTGAAGCTCCATATAATCTATCTGCATCGCCTCTATACAGATATCAAATCTATCCAACAAGGGCTTTGATATCTTACCTAGATAGCGTTTGACCATAGGGAGTGAGCAGCTGCACTTGTTACGGTCTGGATAATATCCGCAAGAACAGGGGTTCATGGAGGCTACAAGCATAAAGCCTGCTGGGTAACGAAATGTAGCATTTAGCCTAGCTATGGTTACCGCCTTTTCCTCCAGAGGCTGCCTAAGAACCTCTATTGTATTTTTATTGAATTCGGGTAGCTCGTCCAGAAATAGGACTCCATGATGGGCCAGACTTATCTCACCAGGCTTTGGTATGACACCTCCACCTACTAAGGCTGTGCAAGTGATGCTGTGATGGGGAGAACGAAAGGGTCTACGGGTTATAAGCGCTTTACTATCCAATAACCCAGCAATACTATATATCTTAGATATCTCCATGCTCTCTTCAAAGGATAGCTCAGGCATAATAGTTGGTATTCGCTTAGCAAGCATTGTTTTCCCTGTGCCAGGTGGACCTATCATCAATATGTTATGCATGCCTGATACAGCAATCTCTATGGCTCGCTTTACCGCTGATTGACCGCTAACCTCAGAAAAATCCTCATCTCCATCATTTGTGGTATTCTCAAAAAGCTTGGCAATATCCACTTTATTCGGCTCATGGACGGCAATATTACATAATAAGGAGACAGCCTCCTTGATAGTGCTTACACCATAGGTCTTTATACCATTTACTACCGCTCCCTCATCTGCATTTTCCTTGGGAACAATGCATCTTAAAAAGCCCTGCTGCTTTGCTGCATACACCAGGGGCAGAACACCGTTGACCTTATTAATATTACCATTGAGGCTAAGCTCGCCTATAATCAGGGTATTGTGTAGATTATCATCATGAATATAGCCAAAGGCTGTAAGAATTGCAATTGCGACCGGCAAATCAAAGGCTGTTCCTTCTTTTCTTATATCTGCCGGAGATAGATTGACCGTAATCCTTTTAGCCGGAAGCATATAGCCAGAGTTCTTCAATGCAATTCGCACTCTTTCTCTGGCCTCCTTAACTTCGGAATTAAGCAAGCCGACCATGTCGAAGAGGGGAAGTCCGTCGCTCACATCCGCCTCCACATTGACAATAAGTCCATCGATTCCGTGGATTACTGCACTGTATGCCCTACTGAACATATTGTATACTCCTTTCATTGTCTCTCCCACAATGAAAAGAATCATTTGCTAAATGTAGTATAGCAAATTATGTAAATTATTGCAATAATAAATTGTAACGGACTATACAATACTCTGTGCATATAATGAATTAAGAAGGGCAAATCCGCGAACACTAGTCAGATTGGAGGATGTATATGCGTTTATGCGAATTACGAGAAAAGGAAGTTATAAATTGCAGGGATTGTCGTAGGCTTGGTTATGTGTGTGATATTGAATTTGATATGTGCAGTGGGTGTATCACCCATATTATTGTCCCTGGACCCTGTAAAATCTTTGGTATACTCGGAAGAGATCATGAATATGTAATCGATAGCTGTAATATCAAGCAGATCGGGGTGGATATTATTTTGGTCGATATTGATACCGAAAAATGTCTTGTTAAATGTGAATAACCCTTATTTTCCAGCTGTTTATCCCATAATACTATTTATTATAGATGGTAGCTTTTGTCTGATAATAAAGTATTTACAAATATTAGCTTGACCATTATGGAAATCTCAAATATAATCTAAGTATAGTATATTAAGACTAAGGGAACTACTATATATGCGATAGAACAGTTTGGGAGGAGTTTAACTATGAAATGTCCGTTTTGCAGCAAAGACAACACAAGAGTTATTGATTCAAGACCTGCTGATGATAATAATTCTATCCGTAGAAGAAGACAGTGCGACGACTGTAAACGAAGATTCACTACATACGAAAAGATTGAATCTATCCCCCTTGTAGTCATCAAGAAGGATAATAATCGCGAATCATACGATCGCTCCAAAATCGAATCCGGAGTCTTCCGCTCATGCCATAAAAGGCCAATATCCATTAATCAGATAACAGCCTTGGTCGATGAGGTGGAAACCGAAATATTTAGTAGAGAGGACAAGGAGATTCCAAGTAATATTATTGGTGAAATCCTCATGGATAAATTAAAAGACCTTGATGCAGTTGCATATGTTAGATTCGCTTCGGTATATCGTGAATTTAAGGATGTCAACACATTCATGAACGAGCTAAAAAAAATACTTGACAGTTGATTATTACCCCCATATTGGATTAAATACTGACCGACTACCCGGGACACTCTTATATGAGATTGCCCCGGGTAGTTGATTTATTATATATTATTATTGTTTTATGGTTTAGCTTTGATATAAATACATATTATGTTGGAACAACTCTTTCATATTCTACATGGTCACCTAAATAATGCGGCACAGATATGCTGATTCCCAGCTTATCCGGTGTCAGGTAGCTATATATCCCAAGATAATTATCCGGACCTATGAAATCAGCCGACTCTAAACCCATATATATTATTTCTTTACCGAGACCGCTGATATAATCACGGACAGCCCCAGAATATTCCTTATGGTCATCGTATTCACTTACTATATCCCATGATGTAAGTTCATTTGCCAAAGACCTCCTATCTGGAATTACATCTGATAGCCTCAAACGTCTGTCATTAGTCTTATCTATGTTTGTTGTATATATGATTTGTGTGGGGTAGGCTGCATAGGGACTGTAGAAATCTGCAGTATAAACAATACTTAGATATCGTATATCGTTACGCTTTATTTCATAAGTTACATGTAATGTATCTGGCAAGTACAGATCCTCACCTTCAGGAGGTGGCGCAAAAGTATAGGCAGAATATATGTTTAATATCCTACCTATATCTTGCAGTATTATATTGTTCCAAGCATTAATCTTCTCACTATCTGTTTCGGATATTAAGACGGGATAGGATACATAAGTACCATTTTTTTGAAATATCTTATCCTGTATCTCGTATCCACCACTATTTATATGCTCCATCAACAAGCCTTTCAATACCTTTCATTGGTAAAGCATACGTTTGAAACCTTTTTTTATGCCATTTAAATGTTTATATTATCTTTAGCCTGGCTTACTCTGCTATCTTCTGACGGAGTACCATCTGTAATATTCCACCATGCCTATAGTATTCCATATCCACCACAGAATCAAAACGTATCCTTGTCTTAAAGGTTATAGTCTTCCCATCCCTTGAGCTGGCAATAACCTCAGCCATATCTCCGGGTTTAATATTCTTCTTTAAGATTATATCTATTGTTTCCTCTCCTGTAAGACCATGAGTTTCTGCACTTTCTCCATCAATATACTGTAAGGGAAGGATACCCATCATGACCAGATTCGACCTATGAATTCTCTCATAGCTTTCTGCGATAACCGCTTTAACTCCGAGTAAGCTAGGACCCTTCGCTGCCCAGTCTCTAGAGGATCCCATACCATAATCCTTACCTGCAAGTACCACAAGCCCCGTGCCCTGCTCCTTATACTTCATACAGGCATCGTATATAGACATTACCTCTTCAGTCGGCCAGTACTTAGTGAATCCTCCCTCCGTCCCCGATGCTATTTGGTTACGAATTCGGATGTTAGCAAATGTACCTCGCATCATTACCTCGTGATTTCCTCTTCTTGAACCATAGGTATTAAAATCCCTCGGCTCCAATCCATGACTCATAAGATATAAGCCCGCTGGAGTGTTTTTTCCTATAGCTCCTGCAGGTGATATATGATCGGTGGTGACAGAATCACCAAAGCTTGCTATAACTCTAAGCTCTTTGAGTGGCTTTATCTCTTCAGGCTCCATGGTAAGATCTATAAAGAAGGGTGGTTTTCTTATATAGGTTGAATCTTCATCAAATTCATACAGGCTTCCTTCATTTATTTTTATTTCATTCCATAGCTGATTTTCATCATAAACAACACTATACTCCTTTTCAAACAGCTCAGGCTTTACATGCTCCACTACTGTATTTTGAATTTCTTCAGAGGAAGGCCAAATATCCCTAAGATATACATTTTTGCCATCTGCGTCAGTGACAATCGGTTCTTTAGTTAAATCAATATCCGTAGTTCCTGCTAGAGCATAAGCCACCACCAATTGAGGTGAGGCGAGATAATTCGCCTTGACTAGCGGATGAATCCTTCCTTCAAAATTCCTATTGCCAGATAATACAGATGTAACCATTAGATCATTATCATTTATAGCTGCAGTAACCTCAGGAAGTAATGGTCCAGAATTACCTATACAGGTAGCACATCCATAGCCTACGATATGAAAGCCCAAGGCATCAAGGTATGGTTGAAGACCTGCCGAGGCTAGATAGGCAGTTACAACCTTAGAGCCAGGAGCAAGTGAGGTCTTCACATATGCAGGAACTCTTAAACCCTTCTCTACAGCTTTTTTAGCCAATAATCCTGCGGCCAGCATAACAGATGGATTAGAAGTATTGGTACATGAGGTTATGGACGCTATAGCTATCGAGCCTGTCCTAATGACATCTCTTCTTCCATCTTCTAGAGTTATTTCGACACGCTTCTTAAACTCATCTTTACTTAGTCCATGGCCTTGATTTCCCAGAGGTGCTGTTATACTGTTTTTAAAGGCCTCCTTCATATTGCCGAGGGATATAAGGTCCTGAGGACGCTTCGGCCCTGAAAGGGCTGTTTCTACAGTGGATAAATCCAGCTCTATAACATCTGTATACACCGGTTGATCAAGATCCTTCTCATAGAACATATCATTTGCCCTAAGATAGGCTCTTACCAGCTCGATATGCTCCTTACTTCTTCCCGTAAGCAACATATAAGCCAAGGTCTCTTCATCAACAGGGAAGAATCCGCAGGTAGCTCCATATTCAGGAGACATATTTGCAATAGTAGCGCGATCTGCCAAGCTAAGAGTATGAATGCCATCTCCAAAATACTCTACAAATTTATCCACAACACCCTTATCTCTTAGGAGCTTGGTCACGTGAAGTGCTAGGTCGGTAGCCGTAGCACCGGTAGGTAGCTTACCTTTCATGTGAACTCCTATGACCTCTGGTATAGGGAAATACGAGGGCTGTCCCAGCATTCCTGCCTCAGCTTCAATCCCTCCTACTCCCCAACCAAGAACTCCAAGTCCATTAATCATCGTGGTATGGGAATCTGTTCCTACCAGAGTATCGGGATAAAGTATATCCTTATCATTATCCTTACCCTCAATAACTACCTTCGCCAGGTATTCGAGATTCACCTGATGGACAATTCCTGTAGAGGGCGGTACTACAGTAAAATTGTCAAATGCATTCTGTGCCCAATTAAGGAACTGATATCTCTCCTTATTTCTTTCAAATTCTCTCTTAACATTCTTCTTAAGGGAATCAGCCATACCATAGTAGTCCACTTGAACGGAATGGTCTATAACTAAATCCACCGGAACCACAGGATTTATCTTATCAATCAGATGGGTAGAGTCCTTCACTGCACTTCGCATAGAAGCCAAATCCAGCACTGAAGGTACCCCGGTAAAGTCCTGAAGTATAACTCTTGCTGGTTTAAAGGGAACCTCTCCACGTCCTCCCCTATGCTCTGCCCAGCTTGCCAAATCCTTAATATGCTCATCAGTAATCGCAAGACCATCCCAACTACGTAAAACCGATTCCAATAAAACCTTGATAGAGTATGGAAGAGCTTTCACATCATATCCATATTCCCCTAAGGATTCTAAACTATAATACTCATAGGTCTTGCCCTTTATCTTAATATGCTTCCTTGCATCATCCTTAAATGCTCTCATGGTTCACCTCTCGCTTTCTAAATACGTATTTATAAGTTTCATTTACTTATCTAGTCTTAGCTTCATATACCAATTATGTGTTTTTTCAATATAGTCTTGATAGGTAACTAATATAATACACGACAATGGTATTATTGCCAAGGGTTGGTTATAATTTAAGCCGCCTGCATTTGCAGACGGCCTCAATAATTTACGTAATTTAAAGTAAGGGTACTTATTTATATTTTTCTTGGTCCTCCCCCTACTTCTACCACATAGAAATCTGCCTTTAGCCCTGTCTTGTCTTCATATATCCTTCCTACATTATTAATAAATTGCTCTACATAGTCGTTAATTACAATATTCACTGTACATCCCCCAAAGCCTGCACCAGTCATTCTTGCACCGATAACACCTTCTTGCTCCCAGGCAGCTTCCGCCAGGCTGTCCAGCTCATGGCCAGTAACCTCATAATCATCCCTTAGGGATATATGGGACTCATTCATCAGACCACCAAATTTTTGTAGGTCATCTGCTTTAAGAGCCTTTATAGCCTCAATAGTTCTCTGGTTTTCATATACTGCGTGCCTGGCACGACGAATTAAGGTGTTGTCTTTAATTACTTCTATATGAGTCTCAAACTCCTCATTGGTCAAGTCTCCCAGAGTCTTTATATCTATAATAGTCTGCAGTCTTTGCAATGCCTCCTCGCATTCGCTTCTTCTTTCATTATACTTGGAATCACCCAGCCCCCGCCTTTTATTACTATTAGCAATAACTATCTTTTTATCGCCAAGTTTCAGCGGTGCATATTCGTATTCCAAGGTAGAGGTATCAAGGAATATTGCATGATTTTCCTTACCCATCGCTACAGCAAATTGGTCCATTATTCCACAATTAACTCCTACATATTTGTTCTCAGCATATTGGCTTAGCAAGGAGATATCCTTCAAGCTTATATCTATATGAAATAAATCTTTGATTATGTATGCGGTAAGAACCTCTATACTGGCTGATGATGAAAGCCCCGAACCGTTAGGAATATCACCGTAATAAAGTATATCCATTCCACGGTTAATGAGAGCTTGCCCCTCCTTAATATCAGTATATTTTTTTAGGAACGAATGCTGGGCAAATGCCCAAAGTACACCTTTGGGGTAATTTGCCCAGTCATCCTTTCTATGATAAATCAATTCCTCTCCAGATGAAACCTCATCCAAAGATGAAATGATCACTCCTTCTTCAGGAAAATTCATTGAATAAAACCTTAAAGTCCTGTCATCTCTTAGGCGTACTGCACCATATGTTCCAATCTCCAATGCACATGGAAATACGTGACCCCCATTATAATCAGTATGTTCACCTATAAGGTTAACTCTACCGGGAGCAAAATACATATTAACTCCATTATTATCATCATATATATCACTAAACCATTTTAATAATTTGTTCTTCATCTTATCTCCCTAAACCTAGATTTGTATAGTAAACCAGGACTCCTGCTACGGAGAAAAGAATGTTCCTTGGCACATTATCCGCGCAGAACGAAACTCTCTAAGTTTGCTTAACACGCTTACCTAACGCGGCCAGTTGTGCTGGCAAGAGTCTTCTATACATGTAGATTATAACACGAGATTATGGGAGAGACAAGGCAAAAGGTCCCCTTGAATTCTTGTGGCTTCTCGTGAATTCTCGAACGAAAACTCGAATAACTCGTATTTTCGTTTCTACTATCCAATTAGGGCGTTTCTCATATTTTTTAAAGCAGACTTTTCTAGGCGGCTTACTTGAGCCTGGGAGATATTTATCTCTTTAGCAACCTCCATCTGAGTCTTACCCTCGAAAAATCTTAGATTTATTATGTTATATTCTCTTGAAGGAAGCTTATCCATTGCCTCCTTAAGTGATATGACCTCTATCCAGTTCTCTTCCTTGTTCTTTTTATCACTAACCTGATCCATAATATAGAGAGCATCTCCTCCCTCTACATATACAGGATCATATAGGGAGACTGGGCTTTGGATTGCATCAAGTGCATATACTATATCCTCTTTACTTATACCTATTTCTGCCGCTATCTCGTTGATAGTAGGCTCCTTATTGTTTCTTCTAACTAGGGCCTCCTTAGCATATATCGCCTTATAGGCTGTATCCCTTAGGGAGCGGCTTACACGAATCGCATTATTATCTCTTAGATATCTGCGTATTTCACCTATAATCATAGGTACTGCGTAGGTGGAGAATTTAACATTCTGTGTTATATCAAAATTATCGATAGCCTTCATAAGACCAATACAGCCTATCTGGAATAGATCATCAACATTCTCGTTACTATTTGAAAATCTCTGGATTATTGATAAGACAAGGCGAAGATTCCCCTTAATATAGAGCTCTCGCGCTTCCCTATCCCCATCAAGAATTCTCCTGAACAATTCATCCTTTTCAGTGTTTTTTAACAATGGCAGCTTTGATGTATTTACACCACATATCTCTACCTTATAAAGAGCCATAGCGAAACCTCCGA
>CAZODB010000009.1:9646-22663 GCA_964578425.1 uncultured Herbinix sp. | reverse complement strand
CCAAATTAGCTCATTCTAATAATTTGCCCTTATTTATAGATAATACCTTTGCAACGCCTATAAATTGCAGACCCATTGAATATGGAGCGGATATAGTGATTCATTCAACATCCAAATATATGGATGGACATGCCGTGGCTCTTGGTGGAGTTATTATTGATAGCGGTAATTTTAATTGGGATAACGGAAAATTTCCAGGGCTATCCACACCCGACGAATCCTATCACGGAATGATATATACTAGAGATTGCGGTAAGGCGGCCTTTATTACAAAAGCAAGGGTTCAATTAATGAGAGATATGGGAATGCCACCATCTCCCAATAATGCTTTTTTGCTTAATCTTGGGCTTGAAACCTTGCATCTTAGAATGGAGCGTCATTGCAGCAATGCTATTAGTGTTGCTGAATATCTAGAGCAGCATAACAAGGTGTCTTGGGTTAATTATCCGGGACTAAAGAGTAGTAAATATTATGTCTTAGCTAAGAAATATATGCCTAAGGGAACCTGTGGTGTCATATCCTTTGGGATTAAGGGAGGCAGAGAGGCAGCAACAAAATTTATGGATAGCCTAAAGCTTGCTGCTATAGTGGTTCACGTGGCAGATGTAAGGACTAGTGTACTTCATCCGGCCAGCACCACCCATAGACAGCTTACAGAACAGCAGCTAATTGAATGTGGTATTACCTCTGATATGATTCGTATGTCCATAGGTATAGAGAATGTTGAAGATATCATAGCAGATATAGAGCAAGCATTTACTGAATAATTCCAATCGTCACATTGACTGGTACCCGGTACAGTTTTTACTAAGGCGGTGAACTATATGGATAATATAAGTCTAGGAAAGCTTAAACTAAATAAAATCAACCCGTTATTTGTTATAAAGGTTGGTATAGGATCTGCAATTGCGATTATTGTGGCTGAGACTTTTGGGCTTATTTATAGTCCTTCAGCAGGTATTGTAACTCTGCTAACCGTGCAAAACACCAAGAAGGAGACATTGCTTGTTGCCTCGAAGAGAATTATTTCATTTCTTATGGCATTGGTTATATCCTATATATTTTTCAATAGCTTTGGCTATAATCCGTGGGTATTCGGTGGCTTTGTTTTGGTATTTGTAGGACTAAGCTATCTATTCAATTTGAAGGATGGAATATCCATGAATGCGGTTCTTATGACGCATTTTCTTATTGAGAAGCGGTTTGACCTTCAAATGCTTGTAAATGAGGCATTGATTCTAGCTATTGGAATGGGAATAGGAATTGTATTAAATCTTATTATGCCTAATTATAAAAAAGAGATTCGTATTAAGCAGCAGATACTTGAAGAGGAAATGAAAAAGCTCCTTAGGACCATGGCGCTCGCCCTTAAGGATAAAAAAGCCTGCTTGATACAGGAGGGAAGCTTCGGGAAGTTTTTAGATAATGGTGAGAATTTAGGTAATATAACTGATGCGATTGTTATAGATTTTAGAGCTATTGATACTCTGATTGAGGAGCTGATTCATAGGGCGTATGAGGATGCAGGAAATACACTGCTATCTAACACCAGATATCTCATATCATATTTGGAGATGAGAAAGCACCAGATAGAGGTATTGAAGGTTATAAGCCGTAACATCCTGGATATACCAGTATTGCTTAAGCAGTCCATACCATTGGCAGAATTCCTGGAAAGAACCTCGGAAGGGTTTCATGAAATGAATAATGCTAAGGACTTATTGGAGGATATTCGTAAGCTGTCTATAGATTACAAGAAGGACAGATTGCCTGTATCCAGAGAGGAGTTTGAATATAGAGCTGTTCTATTTCAAATTCTAAATGAGCTGGAATATTTTCTAATAATAAAGAGAAATTTTATTCTTGAGCTTGAGGATAATATATCCATAGGCAAAATAAAATATGCTAAAAAGTAAAGGTAAAGGCAAAAGTCAAAGCAAAAGCAAAAGTCAAAGCAAAAGTAAAAGCAAAAGCAAAAGTCAAAGCAAAAGCAAAGGCAAAGTAATAGTAATAGTTATATTAAAAGTAAAGGTATAAGTTAAAGTATAAGAAAAAAAGATAAGGTATTGAATTTGCATAGCTATTAATTAGTATAAATCAGAGTATTTTTCACATAATAATATGGAAGTGTGCAAAAAATTACGATGAAGGAGCAAGCTATGCAAAGTGTTCAGTATAAGGAAGATATATATAATGTAAATAATCAAGCTAATAATAAAAAGTCAGATTCAGATGACAATAGATCGGCTAATATTAATAATAGAAAAGTTAGCGGTAATGATTTTAATTATCTAGACGATAATACGAACAACTCTAGTAACAAAGAAAACTATAAGGACGAGAACGAAGACAATAATAAGGCGCCAGCCAATCAGGACAAGGAGCCTGATAATCAAGACAAGGCGCCTAATAATTATGACAAGGAGCCTGATAATAAGGACAAGGAGCCTAATAAGGATGAACAAGAGAAAGTAAAAAAGGAAAATGAGGACCTAAAGGATAAGAAAATTTCAGAATTTGGTCAGACCGTACTTGATAACAATAATAAGGAGCATAAGATTCACCTTTTATCCGTAATAGGAGAGATAGAAGGCCATGAATGTCTTCCACAGCATAATAAAACCACAAAATATGAGCATGTTCTTCCACAGCTTGCCGCTATTGAAGACAGTACTGAGATTGATGGTTTGCTTATACTTATTAATACTGTTGGAGGTGATGTGGAAGCTGGACTGGCTATAGCTGAGATGATTGCCTCACTCAGCAAACCAACTGTATCTCTTGTATTAGGTGGAAGTCATTCTATTGGTGTTCCCTTAGCTGTCTCGACTGATTACAGCTTTATCGTACCTACTGGAACTATGATTATCCATCCAGTAAGGATGAGTGGTACAGTAATCGGTGTAACTCAGACATTTGAATATTTTGAGAAGATACAGGATCGAATAATAAGTTTTGTAGTGAATCATTCGGGAATCACCTATTCTGATTTTAAGAATTTGATGCTTGATACAAATAAGCTTGCCAAGGATGTAGGATCCATTCTTGTAGGTGAAGAGACAGTAAAGCTTAATATTATCAATGAGGTAGGAGGAATCAAGGAGGCATTGGCTAAAATTAATGAAATGATAGATGCTAACAGACATGAACAATAGAAAGAGGGTAATCATATGTTATATACAGTTGTTCCCCTGGAAAGGATCTATGTGGACCAAAGCATAAAGGATCAAGCTGTAAAGGATAATACAGAGCCTGAGTATAAGGAAGTGTTCATAAAGCATGGTAGAGTAGTGGCACGCCGTGACGGTGATGGTTATGTTGTTCAAAAGATTAATTCTACCGACATGAGCGATTATTTGAACGAAGATTATTCTCCGGGGAAGAATATGAAGTAAGTAGAATTATGAATGAATTACAAATGCAATACAAATAAATAACAACAAATATAATAACAAAACTACTTAAACAAACGTATGTATTTAATGATACAAACTTGCTTAGGAGGTTTTGTTTTTATATAATAGGAAAGTGCGTCCTATTATACAAGAAAGCTCCGCTAGGGATGCGCACTCACGCATTTTGTATATTGCCAGCAAAGCTGGCCGCGTTCGGCGCGAGAGTTTCGCAAGCGAAACTCTATCTTATATCTAGGGTTTATAACAAGCGTGGGACAACTTATCTACTTGCATATCAATAGGCTAAAAGGTATAATAAAATGTGGAAGATTAACAACGTATATAAGGGGGATGGCACATGGCTTCCAAGAAGAACACTAGCAGGAAGAACACAAGTGGAAAGAATACAGGTAATAAAAGGGCATACAATACTCAGAAGAAACGTGATGAAGCCGCAAAGCAAAGCGGTGCGGTTCAGGATGAGATAATCCTTATTATTGCTATGGTAATTTCTATCCTTATGTTTTTGAGCTATTTTGATTTGAGTGGTATCGTCGGTAAACATGTCAGTGGGTTTCTATTTGGCATGATTGGGTTATTGGCATATGCCCTACCCTTTATTTTGTTTTTTGGTACGGCTTTTTATATATCAAACTTTGAAAATCGTGCGGCGGGTAGGAAAATGCTAAGTGCAGCTGTATTTTTGGTTGCATTGACAGCATTTATACAGCTTATTTCTATTAAATATAATTCTGAAACCCGAATATTCGACTATTACACCTACTCAAGTGACCAAAGAACCGGCGGAGGCCTTATCGGTGGTATCCTTGTAATGCTATTATGCGGAATGTTTGATGTTACTGCCACATACATAATTATTATAGCAATGATGCTGATTTCTCTAATTGTCATATCTGGGAAAGCGATTATTTTATTTGTTGCAAAGAAGAGCAGGCACTCTATGGAAGAAAGAAGACAGTATAGATTGCTTAAGAAGGAACAGATGGAGGAAGAAAGACAAGAGCTGGAGCAGGAGGTGAATGCTCCTGGTGGCAGAGACTTTAAGGTATTTGACATTGAGACTAGTAGTCAGGGCAAAGCTGAGTTACAAGATGACATATCTAAGGTAGTAAGCTTTAAGAATAAAAAGAACAAAAAGAGCAAAAGGAAAGCAATGGATGAGAATGATGATCTTCCATTAGTTAATTTAGATCATTTATTTCCATCTGAAGAAGTAGATGTAAATGATAGAGCAGTGTCAGTTACACCAGATATACATATAAGTCAAGCTGGAGTCCCCACATACGAGGACGAACTCAAAAACAAGTTTGGCAAGAACAATTCTACGGCAGAAGAAAAGCATGTGGGTGATTCCGTCGATGGAAAGCACAATAGTACGACGGCTGTAGAAGATAATAAGGCTAGTGATGCAACAAAGTCTACTGATGTAGAAGAACTGAACATTAATCAGGTGGCAGAGGAAAAGGAATATATATATCCTCCTATAAAGTTTTTAACCGCTCCAAAACCAAAGACCGGAAGGGGACAGACGACAGAGAAGAGTATTAAGGAGACAGCTATAAAGCTACAGAAGACCCTAGAGAGCTTTGGAGTCCGTGTATCTGTGACTAATGTTAGCTGTGGACCAGCTGTAACCAGATATGAGCTACAGCCTGAGCAGGGGGTTAAGGTTAAGAGTATAACCAGTCTAGCTGATGATATAAAACTCAATCTTGCTGCCGCTGAGGTCAGGATTGAGGCACCTATACCTGGTAAATCAGCCGTCGGTATAGAAGTGCCTAACAAGGAGAATTTTGTTGTAACATTGAGAGAAATGCTTGATAGCAAAGAATTTACTGACCATTCCTCTGATATAGCATTTGCAGTAGGTAGGGATATAGGCGGAAAGGTTATGATTACTGATATAGCAAAGATGCCCCATCTTCTAATTGCCGGTGCCACAGGCTCAGGAAAATCAGTATGTATAAACACCCTGATTATGAGTATTCTCTATAAATCAAATCCTTCGGATGTTCGTATGATTATGATTGATCCTAAGGTAGTTGAGTTGAATGTATATAATGGTATTCCGCATCTGCTTATACCTGTGGTCACTGACCCTAAGAAGGCTGCCGCAGCACTTAACTGGGCTGTTATAGAGATGACAGATCGTTATAAGAAGTTCGCTGAAGCGGGTGTTCGAGATTTATTGGGATATAATGAAAAGGCTAGAGAGGTTGCCTATCTCAATGATGAAAGCTGTCAGAAGCTCCCCCAGATTGTCATTATCATTGATGAGCTAGCCGATCTTATGATGGTAGCTCCAGGTGAGGTGGAGGATTCAATCTGCCGTCTGGCACAGATGGCTAGAGCGGCGGGAATACATTTGATTATAGCTACTCAAAGACCATCTGTTAATGTAATTACGGGGCTTATCAAGGCTAATATACCTTCCAGAATAGCATTTGCAGTATCCTCTGCCATAGATTCAAGAACAATCATTGATGGATCCGGTGCTGAGAAGCTTCTTGGCAAGGGAGATATGCTTTTCTTCCCATCAGGTTATCCGAAGCCTGTAAGAATCCAAGGCTCATATGTATCGGATAAGGAGGTTAGCTCGGTCGTTGATTTTCTTATTAAGAATAATAGTAGTGCAAGCTATAGTGAGGAAATTAAGGATACAATTGCAAATGTCCGTGCTGCAGAGGCTGCTACAGCAGCAGCGAATGAACGAGATGATTATTTTGTAGAGGCCGGAAGGTTTATTATAGAGAAGGATAAGGCTTCCATAGGAATGCTACAAAGAGTGTACAAAATTGGCTTTAACCGTGCAGCCAGAATTATGGATCAGCTGGCTGAGGTTGGGGTTGTTGGACCTGAGGAGGGAACAAAGCCAAGGAGGATTCTTATGTCTGAAGAGGAGTATGAGGCGTTCTTAACTGAGAATGAATTGGGTTAGGATGTGGGTTAAAGGCTGAAGGAAGAGATGATATGGATTAAAATGCTGTAGGTTGAGATGATGTGGCCTGTGAATGCTTCGGCTATTATATAAGAGAATATAGGGTAGTTGGGGCTATTAATTGGAGGTAAGGTATGAATGTTGAGAAGTATTTGTTGCTAATTACTGTTATTTTTCTACTATATCTATACAAGTATATTAGATTTATTGTGAGACGATTCTTTTTGATGATAAGATTACTGATTTTAAAAAGAAATAAATATATTTCTATGGATAAACTATCAATTTCAAAATTTATTTCTTTCAAGAGCGGGGACAGTAGCGACATAATTATTAGAAAAAATGAAAAAGTATTTGTTGTTAAATTAGTTGGAGACTTTAAAAGACGTTATGCTATTATATTCTCGGAGGCTTTCTATACATTTATGAGATATTTTGTATTACCTTTACCTATCTATAAGCCTGATCCGGGTATCAAGGAGGTTAAAATTAATTTCAACCTAGGGAATGAGATGGATTATATAAAGAATAAGGATAATAATACTGAAGGCATTCAATATCAAGGGATATATTTGGCATGTCCAAAGCCCTTATATGCCTCCGATAATACAAAGCATTTATTTTATGGTGATCTTATTAATGGTTGTTATTACTATACATCAAAAAGCTTTTTGAAAATGCTAAAGGATGGAGCTATGTAATATTATATCAATGTAAGCAGCTCCTTAGGGGTGTCGATTAGATAATCGGCACCTTCTTTTCTTAGTACTTCACGGGTACGGAAGCCCCAAGTCACACCGATGCAGGTAATGCCTGCATTTTTTGCTGTTTGAACATCTGTATCGGAATCGCCTACAAAAAGAGATTTATTTATATCAGAACCAAGCTCTTTGAGTGCAGCGTAGACACTGTCAGGGGCAGGCTTTCTCTTTACAGTATCAGATTCACCTATAGCTACATTTATAAAATCACCAAAATACTCCTTTGATAATTTCTTTACTGCTGAATCGAATTTATTAGATACTATGGCAATCTTATAATTATATCTGTCAAGGTCGAGAAGCAGCTCCATTATTCCATCATAGGGTCTGGTTTTGTTCTGCATATTATTGCCATAATGCTTAGTAAAAGTGGCAAGACATTGCTCTATATCCTCCTCGGTGCTATGTAAGGGAAGTGAGCGCTGGACCAGCTTTTTAACACCATTTCCAACAAAACTTCTTACCTCTTCTAAGGTTTTTGGCTCATAGTTATGGTGTTCTAGGGCGTAATTCAGACTATCCCTTAAGTCATCCAGGGTGTTTAGTAGTGTTCCATCAAGGTCAAATATAATCGTATCGTATTTCATATGAAGTTCCTTTCTAGTGGATTGATTAGTAGATAATTACGAAGCTCTATTTTACTTTATGATCTTGTGCTCTTTAACAAACCATCGCAGGCACGCTTTCGCTACCTTCGCCTCGTAACGGTACATAAGGTACCAAAGTACCGACGGTCTCAGAGTACCTGCTTGTGATCCTTGTTAAAGAGCACAAGAAACAAGGGTTTTCGTGAGTTTCGCAATTATCTAGGATTGATTAGAGTAGGTTGTGCAAGTATGCGACCCCTTAGTGTGAACAGTATATCAGATGGTTGATAGGTATGACAAGTATTTATGGTATTTACCATTTTAATCATTCTTTATGTATAATTTTTTACCAATTTAACTTGACCTTAATTTATCATATGCTAAAATAATTTTAGTTAAATAATTATGTGGAGAGGTTGGGTAAACAGATGAAGACAGATATTCAAATAGCACAAGAAGCGAAATTGGACCATATAAGTGAGGTGGCGGGAAGACTTTCTATTACAGAAGAGGATTTGGAATTCTACGGAAAATATAAGGCTAAGCTGTCGGATGAATTGTTGGATAGAGTAAAGGATAGTCCAGATGGAAAACTGGTTCTGGTTACTGCTATTAATCCTACACCTGCTGGTGAGGGTAAGACCACGACCACAGTTGGACTGGGGCAGGCATTGGGACTTATGAAGGTCAATTCAGTTATAGCACTTCGTGAACCGTCTCTTGGGCCTTGCTTTGGGGTTAAGGGTGGTGCAGCGGGGGGCGGATATGCTCAGGTAGTTCCTATGGAGGATTTGAATCTACATTTTACAGGGGATTTTCATGCTATAACCTCTGCAAATAACCTTCTGGCTGCTATGCTTGATAATCATATTCATCAAGGAAATGCCCTATCTATTGACCCAAACCAGATTGTATGGAAACGCTGTGTAGATATGAATGATAGAGCGCTTCGTAATACGGTGGTAGGCCTTGGCAGAAAGTCTGATGGAGTAGTTCGTGAGGATCATTTTGTAATAACTGTGGCTTCTGAGATTATGGCTGTACTGTGCCTGGCTGAGGATATGGAGGATTTGAAGGAGAGGCTTGGCAGGATAGTGGTGGCCTATACCTATGATGGAAAGCCTGTAACCGCTATGGATCTTAAGGCAGTGGGCTCTATGGCTGCACTTCTTAAGGATGCAATGAAGCCAAATCTTATACAGACTATTGAGAATACACCGGCTATCGTTCATGGTGGACCTTTTGCTAATATAGCTCATGGCTGTAACAGTGTCAGAGCTACTAAGACTGCACTCAAGCTAGCAGATGTAGTAATCACCGAAGCAGGTTTCGGAGCAGATCTTGGTGCGGAGAAGTTTCTTGATATAAAATGTAGAATGGCAGGCTTAAAGCCTGATGCTATAGTTCTTGTGGCTACTATCCGTGCCCTAAAATATAACGGTGGTCTATCAAAGACTGACCTGTCTATTGAGAATTTGGAAGCCCTAAGGAAGGGAATTGTCAACCTTGATAAGCATATTGAAAACCTTAAGAAATTTGGAGTGCCTGTGGTAGTGACGCTAAACCGCTTTATTACAGATACTGTGGATGAGGTGGAGTATGTAAAGCGTTTTTGTGAGGAAAGAGATTGTGAATTCTCCCTTTGTGAGGTATGGGAAAAAGGTGGCGAAGGTGGCCTAGATCTCGCAACAAAGCTACTTAAGACCATGGAAGAGAAGAAGAGTAACTATAAGCCCTTATATGATCTAGAGCTTACTATAAAAGAGAAGATTGAGATAATTGCCAAGGAGATATACGGTGCAGATGGAGTTACATTTGATCCTGTAGCAGATTCAGCAATTCGAAAGATTGAGAGTCTGGGCTATGGTAAGCTTCCTGTATGTATGGCAAAAAATCAATACTCACTTTCCGATGATCCCAAGAAGCTTGGCAAACCCACCGGATTCATCGTAAATATAAGAGAAGCTTATGTATCTGCTGGGGCAGGCTTTGTAGTGGCAATCACAGGCACTATGATGACCATGCCCGGACTCCCCCGAATTCCTGCCGCAGAAGGAATAGATGTGGCGGAAGGAATGATAGTAGGACTATTTTAGCTTTTTTGGTACCCGGTACCGTACCGGGTACTGTACCTGGTACGGTACCGGGTACCGAACCAGGCAATGTACCGGGTACCGATATAATAAAGACATAACTTAGAAAAGCCTTCGTATATATTAAATGATGGATATGGCTTGTCATATGACCGCTGTTTTCATACATTTATATATAGGAGGGCCTTTTTGTGATAGAAAAAATGAATTTTCGATACACTGATGAATTAACAGTGATAAATCGAGAGCAGTTTGAGGCACATATCAGATTATATGAGGGATATGTGAATAAGATTAATGAGATTGATAAGATACTTCAGAATGATCCAAGAAGAGAGGAGGCTAATGCCACATTCAGTTATTACAGAGCATGTAAGCGTGGTGAGACATATGCACTGGATGGTGTTATTCTACATGAGCTATATTTTGAGAATATGGGTGGTATTGGTGAGATGAACACTCCAAATCCCTCTATAACAGCCCAGCTTGAGATGGATTTTGGTAGCTTTGTAGATTGGGAGGATGACTTTGTGGCCACGGCAAAAGCGAGTAGAGGTTGGGCGGTGCTTTGCTTTGATCAAAGAAGCTACAGATTAAGAAATATTAGTCTGGATTCACATGATTTAGGTAATATCGCATACTCTGCGCCCATACTAGTACTTGATGTTTATGAGCATGCATATTTTCTTCAATATGCTGATAATAAAACAGAATATATCAACCGCTTCATGGAAGATATCAATTGGAATGTTGTCGGTCGTCGGATAGAAATATACTGATTGTCAGGCTGTACCGGGTACCGAATCAAGTTGTACCGGGTACAAAAACAGGCTGTACCGGGTACCGAAATGGGCTGTACCCGGTACAGTTTTATTTATTTGGAGGATTGCTCGCAGTAGACACAACGGTAGGTACCTTTATCATGGTTGGTTAGCTTGAAGGAGTGGGGCACACTTTCTGCGGAGGTTATACATCTAGGGTTCTTACATTTTAGGACATTGTCAACTAAGTCGGGAAGCTTGGGGTTTTTCTTTTCTATGATTTCTCCGTTCTTGATTATGTTGATGGTTAATTTGTGATCTAGAACACCAAGAACATCAATATTGATGTCGTTTAGTGTACCTTCGATTTTTATTATATCCTTACGTCCCATTTTATTGCTTCTTGCATTTTTTATAATTGCTACGCTGCAGTCCAGTTTCTCCAGATCGAGATAGGTGTAAATCTTCATAGCTCCACCTGCCTTGATATGGTCTATTACAATTCCCTGATTTAATATACCGATGTTTAGCATATTGGTCTCCCTTCACATTCGCGCAACAGTAGGATCATTAATGCCATTCTTACATATACTCCGTACTCGGCCTGTTTAAAATAAACAGCACGGGGATCCTCGTCTACCTCAACAGCGATTTCATTCACTCTGGGCAATGGATGTAAGATTATCATGTCTTCTTTTGCTAGAGACATTTTCCGGCTGGAAAGGATATATGTATCCTTTAATCTGATATAATCCTCTTCGTTAAAGAAGCGTTCCTTCTGAACTCTGGTCATATATAGGATGTCCAGTTCAGGAATGGCTGACTCAAGGCTTCGCACCTCTTCATACGGAATATTATTAGCATCTAGAGTTTGTTCCCTAATATATGAGGGTATCTTTAGCTCCTCTGGTGATATAAGAACAAACTTGACATTCTTATACCTTGACAGAGCTCCTATGAGCGAATGTACTGTTCTTCCAAATTTTAAATCGCCACATAAACCAACGGTAAGATTTTCAAACCGCCCTTTAAGATTTTTTATTGTAAGTAGATCTGTAAATGTCTGTGTGGGATGATTATGACCGCCGTCACCGGCATTGATAATGGGAATGGAAGAATGGAGTGATGCTACATAGGGGGCACCCTCCTTTGGATGGCGAATGGCACAAATATCAGCATAAGATGATATAACACGTATTGTATCGGCAACGCTTTCGCCTTTTGAAGCTGAGCTTGCATCACCTGATGAGAAACCGAGAATACTACCGCCTAGATTTAACATAGCGGCTTCGAAGCTTAATCTTGTTCGTGTACTAGGCTCGTAGAACAGGGTCGCTAACTTCTTTCTATAGCATGCATCAGAATATTTTTTTGGGTCCTTGATGATATCTTCAGATAAATTTAAAAGCTCATCTAATTCTGATAGGGTAAGATCGGTGGGACTGATAATATGCCTCATAGGTTACCTCCGTTTTCAATTTTATCTGGATTAATTCTTTATCCTAACTATAAATATTAGTATATCTTTTAAAAAAATACAATAAAAATTTTAAAAATAATTATCATTTAAACTTATGCGACAAATAAGTGCTATTAATAAATCATTTAACTAATACTATTCACGACAAGCAGAATAAGCCATGGGAAGATCATGATTTATAGAAATTAATATAATATGATAGAGCGTGGTAAATCACATGGATAAGTTTATTGGCTCAGCAAGTTGAATTTATAAGTGAAATAAACAAAGAAATCGAAGAGTGAAACTAAAAAAGATGAAACTAAAAAACCAAAGAGTTTTTAGTTACTTATCTACAGATATGTGGTACAATAGTAAGATACAGCATTTTGCTTATAGGTTCATTTATATATTACTGAATGGGTTTTCTATATATCAACAAGTATTATCCCATAGGTCAGAATGAATAATATATACAGATAAATTTTAGACTTAGTTTATAGAAAGGTGTGCAGATATGATTCAGATTTCACGAACAGGTATAAGAAACCTGGCTTCCAATGATACGGTTTATTCCAGAGGCTTGCAATACTACAAGGAAAATCGTGTTATCAGTGCGTCTTATTCCAATTTGGCGAAGCTTTATCGACTCGAGGTTAAAGGAAATTACAAATATTCTGTCTCTATAGAGGAGCAGGAGGATGCTTCCTTTGATTATAGCTGCAATTGTCCCTCCAGACTAAAGGATCAGGGTGCTTGTAAGCATGTTGTTGCATCCTTGCTATTTATCCTTAAGTATCAGGAAAGGACCATGCTTTCCGAGACAAAGAGTCCCGAGGAAAGGAAAATAGTTCAAATAATTGATTATTTTACTTCTCATGAGGATAGCCATATAATTGGCGAAACATTTGGACTTGATCCGATTATTAGTATTCCTCATATGATTAAGGGTGAAAATGCTAATGCATATGTATCATTTCGCGGAGGCAGCAACCGCAAGTA
>CAZODB010000009.1:0-9546 GCA_964578425.1 uncultured Herbinix sp. | reverse complement strand
CTTGGGCTCTTGAATGACAGTACATTTTCATTGGAGCTCTATGGAAAGGTATATCCCGAGGTCTCTTATCAGAAGACGAATCCTAAGATATCTTATCAGCTTACTATGGATGATGAAGCGATTTTTATTGATTATAATGAAAAGGAAGCGGTCATTCCAATCACTGACACGGGAGAGCTGCTTTATTATAATGGCGTCATGTATAAGCCTAATAAGAGCTTTATTCGCAACTTTAAGCCATTTTACAATACTCTAGGTAAGGACAGGGAACCTTTGGTTTTCAAAGGAGAGAGCAAGAATAGCTTTTTGGAGTATGTGCTTCCGAAAATCAGCGAAACCATGGAGCTAGAGGTTCCCGAGGAGCTAATGAATCGCTATATTTCAGAGGATCTGGAAGCAAAGATATATTTTGATAGACATAAATACGGAATTAAAGCTGAGCTTCGTTATCGATATGGGGAATATGAGTTTAATTCCTTTGGAAATGCTTCCTCTGGCTCTCATATAATTGTCCGCCAAAGGGAGAGCGAGGATGATATAACTGCTGAGATTCTAAAGCTTGGCTTTGTACCATATAAAAACTACTATCTTCTGAAAGATGAGGAAAGAATCTATGAATTCTTGTCCGGTAAGGTTATGGACCTTGATCTAGTTGCTCGTTTGTATTATTCCGAGGACTTTAAGAAGCTTGGAATCCGACCTCCGGGTACATTTAGTGCCAATGTGAG
Source organism: uncultured Herbinix sp. (assembly GCA_964578425.1). Taxonomy (GTDB): domain Bacteria; phylum Bacillota; class Clostridia; order Lachnospirales; family Lachnospiraceae; genus Mobilitalea. The sequence continues at coordinate 8,818 of CAZODB010000009.1, read as the reverse complement.
AGTTAATAGCGGAATAAATCTTTTGGAGCTGGATTTCTCCTTTGAGGATGTGCCTAAGGATGAAATAAGAAATCTTATTCATGCATATCAGGTTAAGAAGAAATACTATCGTCTTAAGAGTGGAAGCTTTATCAATCTGGAGGAAGGAAATGTAGATGAATTATCCAAAATTCTTTCTTCTCTTAATGTAAGTAGCAGGAATATCGAAGAGAATATGCTTCTTCTTGAAAAGCAGCATGCAGTTTATCTAGAAAAGGCATTTTCTGATAAAAACCTTGAGCTTTACAAAGAACGGGACTTTACCTCCCTTACAGAGAATATACTTAATCCAGCTGTTACGGATTTTATCGTGCCTGATGAGATACAGGCAGAGCTTCGCCCTTATCAGGTTACCGGCTTTAAATGGCTTCGTACCTTGGCTGAGCATGAGCTTGGTGGTATATTGGCAGATGATATGGGCCTTGGTAAAACACTACAGTCCATTGTATTTATTGCATCGATTCTATTAGAGAGAAAGAAAACTAAGGAGTCAGAGTCTCACTTTTTGGTAGTGTGTCCTACTTCCTTGACATATAATTGGCTAGATGAAATAGAGAATTTTGCACCATTTATAAGAGCGGCTGTAATTAGCGGAACACCACAGGAACGTAAGGAGGCAATAGAGAGTTATGAGGATTATGATGTGCTTATTACATCATATCCCTTAATCAGAAGAGATATAGCCACCTATGAAACCATTAATTTTCATACGGTTTTTATTGATGAAGCGCAATTCATTAAGAATAATGCCTCTTTAAATTCAAAATCCGTAAAAAGACTTATTGCTAATCATAAATTTGCACTTACCGGTACCCCTATTGAAAATAGCCTATCCGAGCTATGGTCTATATTCGATTTTATTATGCCTGGTTATCTACACAGTCATATGAAATTCGTGGAGTTCTATGAAAAGCCCATACTCAGGGAAGATAAGGAGGCTTTGGAGGATTTGCATCAGCACATATCCCCATTCATACTTCGTCGTATGAAGAAGGATGTTCTTACCGAGCTTCCTGATAAATATGAAACAAAAATGCTTACAGATCTTTCAGAGGAACAGAAGAAGGTATATCTATCATATCTGGCTAATATAAGAAATGACATTCAGTCTGATTTATCTGAGGGAGGACTGGATAAGAATAGAATAAAGATATTAGCTGCTCTTACTAGACTAAGGCAGATTTGCTGTCACCCATCAACATTTTTAGAAAATTATCAGGGTGGTAGCGGCAAGCTTGATTTGCTTATGGAGCTTATTCCTGAAGCGATAGCCAATGACCATAGGATTCTTGTGTTCTCCCAATTCACTTCAATGCTTAAGATTATTGAGGAGGAGCTAAAGGATATGAACATATCATATTTTTATCTGGAGGGAAGTACTCCTACTGAGAGTCGAAATGATTATGTAAAGCGATTTAATAATGGAGAGGGTAAGGTATTTCTAATCTCATTAAAGGCTGGTGGCACTGGACTAAATCTAGTCGGTGCTGACACTGTAATTCATTATGATCCTTGGTGGAATCCGGCAGTGGAGGAGCAGGCTACTGACCGTGTATACCGAATAGGTCAGCAAAATAAGGTTCATGTGATGAAGCTGATTACCAAGGGGACGATTGAGGAGAAGATATTCAAGCTGCAGAGAAAGAAAAAGGAGCTTTCGGATTCAATTATAAGCTCCAAGGAAGTATTTATAAATACATTATCTAGGGATGAATTAGAGGAATTGTTTATTCCATTATAAGTTTACAGTATAATAGCTGATTAGGCTCGAAAACGGGACTAATCAGCTGTTTTTATGTTTTCCATATTATATTATTTTGACTAATACCTTATGGAGGATTAAGCCAAAGGCTATTGCCAAACCTATCTTAAGCAGGTCAAATGCTATAAAGGGTAATACACATACAGTTAAGGAATATGCTATAGTGGACCCTGAAACATAGCTAAACCATATGGTTCCTATAGCATAGCATATTATGAGTGAAATAATCATACCCAATGCGCTTATAGCTATTCTACTAATGTTTTTACTTATAGATGCTACCTTTACTTTTCCGGAAATCATATAGAATATGGATGTGGTAAATGCCATAATAGGGTATGCCATAATAAAGCCTCCTGTCATGCCGGTAAGTGCATGTATGCCACCCCTAGTACCTGCGAATACAGGCAATCCAAAGGCTCCCAAAAGTATATATGCCAGGCTTGCAAAGAAGGCATATTTGGGTTCAAGAAGGATACCTGTAAGAAATATAGCCAGTAATGACAGGCTAAATGGAATTGGTTGTATAGGTATTGAAATTTGTGCCATTACAGATATTATAGCTGTGAACATACTGGTTAGTATTAGCTTATTTGTTGTTATTTTTCTTGTATTTGCCATAGTGTTATTTTATCTCCTTAAAATGATATTCTATAATTATACCTTGTATTTATTATTTAATATTAAGCTACTTGTATTGATGATTTGATACTATATTTTTGGTGAAAATCTTAGCCTAATTGATAAATGATTATGTGCTAATTCACGTCATTTATCACATTACTCTTACACTGACTTCTCCAGAGGATAAGGCTTCTCTTGATTTATTAGAATATTCCACTACTAGCCTAGCTCTATCATCGATATCTATGGCCTTTGCTAAAAATGTATCCTTACCCTTAAGTACATATATATCCTTACCGATAAGAAATGAACGTTTTTTGTATTCTGAGAGATAGCTGCGGGCAGTGAGATTATCCATGGAATCCGAGAGGTTGTTCAGAATCTCTGCGGCTAGAATAGATGTAATCGGTTGATCCTCTGGCTTTTCTGAGAATATTGAGCCGGCTATGTTCTCTATATTCATGGGAAATTCCTTTGTAGTTACATTTATTCCTATGCCAACTACAGCATATTCTAAGCCGCCATTTTCAATATTTAAGGATGCTTCTGTAAGAATTCCGCATACCTTTTTTCCATTCATGAAGATATCATTAACCCATTTAATCTGAGCATCGTTATCTGTAAGCTGCTCTATAGCCTGGGCTACGGCGACTGCTGCTGAAGTGGTTATAAGTAGTGAATCATTTATGTCTAGCTTGGGCCTTAGAATAAGGGAAAGATAAAGCCCAGTAGAATTGGGAGAGTAGAAGCTACGGCCCATGCGACCTCGTCCCTCGGTCTGCTCAGAGGCTAAAACCACAGTACCCTCGGCGGCTCCCTTTGAAGCCATTTCCTTGGCCAGTGTATTGGTAGAGGTTACGGACTTTCTTACATCTAAGTGGAAGTCCTGAGCTCTATTTTTAAGATATGGAGCTATGCCTTCAGCTGTAAGAATATCATTTGAGGCCTTAAGGCGGTATCCACGATTAGGCACTGCATCTATATGATGACCTTCTTTTTGAAGCTGCTTAATATTCTTCCAGATGGCGCTTCTGGTGACAGATAGCATTTCAGCCATCATTGCTCCATTTACGCTGTTTCCTCTATTCTCTTCAAGTGTCTTTAATATTTGTTGCTTTAATTCCATGACAAGTCTCCTTCGTGAATAAGATTATAGAACTATTATATCAAGGCGGTCCACAATGTCAACCATCACATTAAATATGGTTGACAATCAATGATTTATCAATGATTTAACTTAATAATTTATATTTGATAATAGGATTTATAATAATTTCCTGATGTAGATCAAATGATTATGTACTGCATGGAGTCCATATAGTATAAAACGTCATAGCTAAGAAATAAGGTGATTATAATTAAAAATGGTTTATTATATTCACTATGCGTCATTATATTAACTATGCGTCATAATAATATTATGTAAAAATTGCTTGATATTTATATGAGTTATTATGGGAATATATCAAATAATAAGAGGTTTATATCATTGTCTATATGGGAACTATATAATAGAATTGTTATTATATAGTATTAATTACTTAATGATATATGAAGTCTGCATCTTGTGACTTCAGTCATATGAGATTCACATGAGCTAACGTACAGAAACATTGACTAATATATATCATGTAAAAACTATATCATGCTATATTATAACTGCGATAAATATGCAGGATTACCCTACGATAACCCTACGATAAGCCGAAAGGAGATAATATGAGACTAGAGTGTGGCAGCTATACCTTATTATTTGATGATGGAGGTCTTCTAATTCAAAAGAATAATAAGACCCTATATTATAACAAGCGTCCTATGTTTGTTACAGTAAAGACAGTATTGGCTATTAGCGAATTTTATGATAATGCATATAGTGATGTAAGTAAAGAAGGTGATGATATTGTGGCTAAGGGCACATTAGCAGTGCCCTCAGGCTCAGAGTTTTCATTTTCAGATGTCTATTCAGTAAGTAATAAGGGATTCCGGGTTCAAAGAAATGTTAAGGTGTTAAAAGCAGGAGATGATTTAGGATTCTCAACAAAGGTATCATTTGTTGCATCAGAATCAGATAGTCCCTACGACTACAATTGCTTTGCACCTGGTGTTTGGTACAAGCAGAATGAGTTTGCGCTTGATGATGCCTTTGGAAAGGATCTTGATTGTGAGTATTTCTGGCGTATGGAGACTTGCTATGGATTACCTGTATTTGCAATGCAAAACATTGCTTCCGGTGAGACGGCAGCACTATCACGCTGGGCGGCAGATGTTACCATGCGTGATGTGAATATTATGCGTTCAGAGAATTATACAGATCCTAGTATAACGACAGGTGCTATTGGCATGAGCAAGCCTGAGCAAAAGACCTTGAACTATCTATATTATGGCTATGCGGTTAGAACGGAGAATGAGACAGCAGTTGATGGATTATCTATAGATTATGTATATCCTGGTGCAGATGGTCAGCTACCTCCAGCAACTGGAAAGCGCTATTCGGGGCTTGATTATAATACTAAAGTAAAAACATTTCAGCGAATTAATCACCCTGTAGAGGTGGGCTTTGAGCAAGACTATTCTGTAGCGATTAATTTTGGACATTATGACAGCTTCCAATTAATGATGAGAGATATATGGCGGGTCACCTATGATCGGTTGAGAGACAAATTGTTCGATGTAGATAATGAGCAATTCTTTAAGGATTGTATGAAAATGCTTAATCATTATACGAAACAGTATGGTGATTCTTATGGTTTACCCTTTGCTTGTCAGCTGCCAGATATGGATGTTTCCAGCGTATCCTTTCAATTTGGCTTCGTAGGCCAACAGCCAGGTATCGGTTATCAGCTGCTTCGATATGGTGATAAGGAAAATGTGGCTGATGCTTATGATAAAGGGGTTAAGATTATTGATTTTTGGGCTAGAAGGGCTATGACAGAATCAGGACTGCCTCAGATGTGCTATAATCCGAACACAGAGGATTTTGAGCCATATCCCCATTATATCCGTATGCTGGCAGATGGGATTGAGGCTATATTGGATGCATATCTTTATATGAAGAAAAAAGGCGACGAACGTCCTGTATGGTATGATTTCTGTAAGAAGACTGCAGATTGGATAATAGATATTCAGAATGAAGATGGAAGCTTCTATCGTTCCTATAATACTGATAATTCTGTTCGTATGAATTCAAAATCCAATACACCCAGCATAATACGTTTCCTAGTACAGTTTTATCTGGTATCTGGTGATAGCAGATACAAGGAAGCAGCCATCAGGGCGGGGGATTGGTCTTATGATAATACTCATAAGAACCTAGAATACCGTGGCGGTACCTGCGATAATTCTGATATTCAGGATAAGGAGGCAGGTATATATGGAATATTTGGTTTTCTTGCCCTCTATGACCTCACTGGTGAAGAAAAATGGCTAGAGGGTGCAATAGGTGCAGCTGATTACACTGAGACATGGACCTATGCATGGACCTTCCCTGTAAGGACAATTTGGCCAAAGCATCCCTTTAATAAGTATTCCATAAGCGGCCAGAGTATAATTACTATAGGTGGTGGTGCTGATGTATATATGGCGGCCTGCTCATATAGCTATTACAGATTATATCTGATAACTAAGGATGAACATTATCTGGACTTTGCGGAATTTATTCATAAAAATACCAAGCAATCCAGCGATGTAGACGGTAGCTGCGGATATATCATGCCTGGAATAGGCCATGAAAGCGGTAATTTTACTAGCCAGACAATGCAAAGTCAATACCACTGGTTACCTTGGTGCACATTTGTTGAAGTAGATCCAACCTCAAGGCTATATGATAGCTTTGGCTGCTATGAAATAGCAGAAGCACAAAGCTTAAGTCTTGAGGAAAGAGCAGAAAGAAACAAAATATATAAGGGATATGTGTAAAGTGTACCGGGTACGGTACCCGGTACACTGTGAGGCCGTACCTGGTACGGTACCTGGTACGGTACCGGGTACGGAGCAGTACAATATAATACGGTACAAATTAGGTGTCTGCATGCAAAGAGATTTGCAGCAGACACCTAAATTATATAAAAATTATTCGGACTCTGTATATGTTTTGTTCTTATCAAAGGTCTCGCTATAGAAATCCTCAATCAGTCGATCTAGATAATCCCGATCTTGTTCACCAAATTCAGCAACTAACATATCACGAATGGTTTCGGTCTTTTTAATATAATCCAGCTCTTTTGATAATTCGGTATTTGTGATTGAAGATAAGAATTTATCTGTAATCGTAGTTTGAAGCCATTCGGTAATTTTATCAGTCATTTGATCTTCTTCTAGGATTTCCTGCTTTAGTATTCTCGCCTTTTTACCCGTTGATATACCTACAAATATGAAAAATAAGAAAAGTGCACCCATAATGAGGTTTGGGAATAAGCCGTAGAAGAGGGTTAATACTTCCAAAACATTCAGGATTACGAATACTATTCCAGCGATTCCTAATAGTAGAAAAACAGATTTCGTACTGATATAATCCTTATATTTTTCTGATTTCATAACGTAGGAGGATCCTGAACTTGATAATAAGCTTTTTGTTAAAGAAGATGTGTTATCGTCATCTTCAAAATCTTCATCATTTTCAACAGTTTTGTCATCTGCATTTGTATCATAGTGAGTTATGCCTTCATTATTTGGAATAGTGTCATCGTCAGTATCAGTAGCTGCATTATCCATATTTCCTAAAGCAATTTCATCGCAAGCCATTTCTATAGATGTTTCATCATTTGGTGTATTTGAAGGGGCACTGCTTTCTTCGAGCTCATATGAGTCATCTGATGGAACACTGTTTTTTTCGAGCTTATCTAAAGTATCTGAAAGAATATTGTTTTCATCAAATTCATTTAGGGATTCGTTATCCATTTGCTTCTTCTTAATTCTATCTCTTTCAGCAAAATAAAATTCTTGATAAAGCCTTCTAACTTCCTTTTCATTCTTAGAGGGTACCGACAAAATATATTGTTCTTTTGCTTCATCATAATTTATCTTAGTTTCTATGCCGATGGATTCATAATATTTAGCTAGTTTGTCAGCAATGCTTCTTTTATCAGCTTGGAAAAAAGGTATATATTCTTTCATAATATCAACTCCATTCTTATATTAGATAGAAAAACCTAAATACAATCTCATTGACTTAAGAAATGCTAAAAAGAGACAAACTAATAAGATCTATAGTATTTATTCTGCCATAAATCTATGATAGGATTTCTTGCCTTTTTTTACAAGTATTGCACCATCGGAGTTAAAATTCTTGTCTGTAAGAAGCATATCGAAATTGTCAATTTTTTCGTCGTTTACAGTAACTCCACCCTGTTGTATAGTACGGCGTGCATCTGAGCGAGAGACTGCAAGCTTGGCATCACACATGAGAGTTATTATATCTATTCCGTCTGTAAAGCTTTTAGCAGGATAGGTCGTGGTGGGAATGTCTTCAGATTTTGCCCCGCCGCTAAACAATGCTCTTGCAGCTTCCTGTGCTTTTGTAGCTTCATCCTCTCCGTGTACAATCTTGGTAATCTCAAAGGCCAATACCTCTTTGGCATGATTTATATCTGCATCCTTAAGAGTTCCAAGTCTTCTTACTTCATCCATCGGAAGGAATGTAAGAAGACCTAAGCATTCCTCAACCTTAACGTCTTCGATATTTCTCCAGTACTGATAGAACTCATAAGGCGAGGTCTTATTTGGATCAAGCCATAATGCACCCTTCATGGTCTTACCCATCTTTATTCCTTCACTGGTGGTTAGAAGCTTAAAGGTAAGTCCGAATGCCGGCTTTTGCTCCTTTCGGCGAATCAAATCAACACCACTTATAATATTGGACCATTGATCATTTCCGCCCAATTGGAGGCTACAATCATGTAATTTATTTAGTTTCCAGAAATCATAGGACTGCATAAGCATATAGTTGAATTCAAAAAATGTAAGTCCTTTTTCTAGTCTTTGCTTGTAGGCATCTGCTGCAAGCATCTTATTAACTGAAAAATGTATCCCTATTTCACGTAAAAACTCCACATAATTGAGATCCAGAAGCCAATCTGCATTGTTAGCTATGATTGCATTTCCATCGGAAAAATCTATATATTGTGAGAGTTGCTCGTGGAATCGACTCGCATTATAATCTATGATATCTCTGGTCATAAGGGAACGCATGTCGGATTTGCCGGAAGGATCACCTATCATAGTGGTTCCGCCTCCCAGAAGAGCTATCGGTCTATGTCCTGCACGCTGCATATGCATCATAGCCATAACTGTAAGAAAATGTCCTGCAGTCAAGCTATCAGCAGTAGCATCAAAGCCTATATAAAAGGTGACGGATTCCTTTCCTAATAATTCTCGAACCTCATCTTCGTGGGTACA
>CAZODB010000008.1:0-23386 GCA_964578425.1 uncultured Herbinix sp. | reverse complement strand
AAAATTTATAGGTAATGAGGAGGATTGGATGGAATCAAAAGTTTATACTTGTCCTGTATGCAAAAGCAAGGATCTTTATCTTAAGCATGAAGCTAGCTATGTGTATTCATATATCCTGGATTCTGATGCGCCTGGAATAAAAAATAGTGACGTTTTTTCGCCCTTCTTATATGACAGAAGAGAACAAACTGAATCTCACGAATATGTAGAATGCGAAAAATGCAAAACTAAATTTCAAAGCGAATTACTATTTGATACTTTGAATAAAAGCGACTTTACTTTCTACAATTAACGTGTTAATGTAGTATGTGTTATGATTCACGCAAGATACCATAACATAAACAAGACAGGAGAAAGGTCCCCTGTCTTAATTCTTATTAATTAATACAAGACAAATGATACGTCCTCGTATCTTAAGGAGTACACTATGAAAAACAATGAGCGCCACGCTTGGCGAGAGACTCTTATGTTAAATCATAAAGCAGCCATAAAGGCTGCTCTTCCTCATACTATACCTATTCTGTCAGGCTATCTTGTTCTTGGCTCTGCTTATGGCATTCTTATGAACAGTCAAGGAATTCCCTTGTTCTGGACTGCGTTTTCAAGCATTTTTATATATGCAGGCTCTATGCAGTTTGTTACTGTTGCATTGCTTGCTACGGGCTTTGATCTTGTAGGTGCTTTTATGATGACCCTGATGGTAAACGCAAGGCACTTGTTCTACGGCATTTCCTTTCTCGGAAAATACCGTAATATGGGATCAATAAAGCCTTATTTGGTCTTTTCCCTAACAGATGAGACCTTTTCCTTACTCTGTAGCGTAAAGCCCCCAATAGATATTCCTGAAAAATGGTTTTATTTTTACATATCCTTGCTAAACCATACATATTGGATATCAGGCTCTATTCTAGGAGGAATACTTGGTGGCTTGCTTCGTTTTGAAACTCGCGGATTAGAATTTGTTCTGACCTCATTATTCGTGGTTATATTCATCAGCCAATGGAGGACTTCGAAAAATCATATTCCAGCCATTATAGGTGTCATTAGCGCTGTTATCTGTAGATTGATTTTCGGTGCAAGGGACTTTATTATCCCTTCAATGATATTAATTCTTCTGTCTGTAACCTTAAGCAGGAGACACATTGAAAGGAGAGGCTTGAGATGAATTATACTAGTACTGAGTTATTCATGTTCTTCGGATTGGTCAGTCTTGCAACCATATTTACCAGGGTGCTTCCATTTATATTGTTTCCAGAAAATAAAGAAATACCCAAATACATAAAATATCTTTCTGATGTTCTTCCATATACAATCATAGGTATGCTAGTGGTTTATTGTCTTAAGGATGTATCTTTTAAATTGCATCCTTATGCTTTACCTGAAATAATCAGTGTAGCGGTTATAATCGTCCTACACCTTTGGAGGAAGAATACTCTTCTTAGTATTGGTATCGGCTCCTTCCTATATATAATGTTGATACAGTATGTGTTTGTGTAAATATAGGCTTTGTTTTGCTTCCTATTATATAAAAAAAGAGGCTGTTGCAAAATAATTCTAATGGCATATAGGTATAGCCTATAAGTCATTATATTTTACATCAGCCTTTATATTTGTTCTATTATATATATTAAACATATAGAATCGAGCTCTAATCTATAAGATCGAGTCTATTGATAGCCTCTGCTCCTTTGATAAATCAATATAACTATTACCACAACGGATAACAGGTCTTGATAATGAGAGCTTATTAATCATAACAACCTCTCCTTCACGACCATCACTTAAGCGTACCGCATTATGGAGATAGGATTGTACAATTCGTTCCAGGAATATCATCAAATATCCGGGATCATATTTTAAGAATCCGTCTCTTTCAAAGTTCTCTACTACATCAAATGGGCATATAGCCTGTCTATATGTCCTGTTAGAGGTCATTGCATCATATACATCTGCAATAGCTACAATCTTAGAAAAATCCTCTATCTGATTTGATTTAAATCCATTGGGATACCCAGAGCCATCGCATTTCTCGTGATGCATAAGCGAAGCGTACTTAACCCTAACATCTAGATTTAGATCCTTTAATACTTGATACCCTTTGATCGAATGCGTCTTAACCTCTTCATACTCATCCTCGGTAAGCCTTGCAGGCTTTGAAATAATATCCTTAGTAATAAGCATCTTTCCGACATCATGGAGAAGACCAGCCTGAGTAAGTATTTTTGTCTCTTCCTTGGACATTTTCAACCAACCGGCAAAAACACTACATATTAGAGAAACATTCAAGCTGTGAACATAGGTCATGTCATCATAATTACGGATTCCATGAAGCATTTCAAAGATATGCATTCCATTACGTCCCTCTTTGATAATTCGATCTGTTTCTTCTAATAGGTTATCAAAATCAATATCGTCATCACTATCTACAATATTTTGAAAGCTGTTTTCTACCTTCCCTACTGATTCCATATATGTACGGTTAAATTTTTTAAATTCAGGCGTACTTCTAAGCTTCTCTATGTATGATTCCTCGATATGGAGTTCTTCTTCAGGATTTCCATCATATACATGTATTCCATATATATTATAGAAACGCAACCTAGTAATCATCCGTTCATCAAGCTTCGTACCCTTTACTATTATTAATTGGTCACTGGAAGTATATATATCGGCAGCAACTACCATACCATTTACCACCTCATCAGTTCGTACTCTAACTGCTTCCATTTGCCTTCACCCCAACTTTCTTTAGCATAGCCCCACTATGCCTAGTATACAATTTAATGCAAATGATTACAAGCATTACTTTAAATCATAATTTAGAACTAAAGCTCTATAATTATATCGAATATATCCTCTACCTTTGCAGCAATACGATCAGCCCCGGCTTCTCTAAGCTCTTCTTCACTTCCAAATCCATATAACACGCCTATAGAGAAAATGCCAAATTCCTTTGCCCCTAAAACGTCATATTTCCTATCTCCTATCATAAGCACTCTATCTAGATTCGTTATGGAATTCTTATCTAAGGCATACTTGATTACAGCGTCCTTACTGGCTCTACTATGATCAAAGGTTGCACCACATATATCATCAAAATAGTGCTCAAGATGAAAGCTTTCTAACACCTTAACAGCAAGTTCCTCCGGCTTTGAAGTGGCTACAATTATATATTTTCCTGCCTGCTTAAGTTTTGTAAGGAGACTTTCTATTCCATCATAAACTTCATTCTCATAAATACCCCTTTCACCATAATACTCTCTGTATTTCTCAACAGCCATCTCAGCCTCTTCCTCATCGAATCCGTAATACTCCATAAATCCATCTCGAAGGGGAGGACCAATATGCTTTGTTAAGCTGTCTAAATCTTCAATATGAATATCCATAGCATGCAATGCGTATTGTACTGATTTTGTTATTCCCTCCTTGGGGTTTGTAATTGTTCCATCTAAGTCTATTAAAATGTAATCCATAGTCATTTCCTTTCACTAACCTTATAGGCACCTTATATTACCTTTTTGATTTATAGTTTTTTTGTCTGTTTTATATTCTTTTCAACCAGCTTTCTAGGAATCATAATCTGGTGTCCACACCCCACACATTTTAATCTGAAATCCATTCCAGTCCTTAAAATCTCCCATTCGCTGCTTCCACATGGGTGGGGCTTTTTTAACCTAATAATCTCACCAACATATAAATCCATAGCTTTCCCTCCTATCAGATTTCTTATATATACATCATTATGTGCTGATATACTCTTCTTGGTTTGTCCATAGTATAACATATATCTTAATTCATTAAAATAATAAATAATACTTGCATTTCAAAACCACATATAGTAGTATAGCCATAGGCATGATGTAGTTTTCATTACTATGTAACTCAAAGGTAACGAAAGCTGGCCTGCGATGGTTTGTTAAAGAGCACAAGATCATAAAGCAAAGTAGAGTTTCGCAATTATCTATTCGTATTGGTTACCAGAAAGGAGCAGTTCAATGATAAAGAAAATAATGAAAGCCAAGGATCCCGGAAGCGCAATAACACATTTTATAGGTTTGTTGATGGCGGTATTCGCATCAACCCCTCTATTAATTAAAGGAGCGTCAAATCCGGGCCATATCCATACGATTTCACTAGGTATCTTTATTACAAGCATGATCTTATTATATGTCGCTAGCACTATTTATCACACTTTAAACATATCTACTAAGGTTAATCAAAGATTAAAAAAATTCGATCATATGATGATCTATGTACTGATAGCAGGTACATACACCCCTATATGTATGATAGCTTTGGGTGATACTGTAGGTATTGCACTTCTAGGTATCATATGGGGTTTGGCTATTATAGGTGTCATAGTGACTGGTTTCTGGGTTAACTGCCCCAAATGGTTATCATCCGTCGTATATATTGCCATGGGTTGGACTTGCGTCCTAGCATTTACACAGATTATTAATTCCTTGTCATCTGCCGCTTTTTACTGGCTATTAGCAGGAGGTATCATCTATACAGTTGGAGGAGTAATATATGCTCTTAAGCTACCTATATTTAACAAAAACCACAAATACTTTGGCTCACACGAGATCTTCCATCTATTTGTTATGGGAGGCAGCCTATGCCACTTTATATTAATGTATAAATATATAGCCATAATGCCTTGAAAATATAGCAATACCGCCCCTTACTATGAAAGGAGCGGTATTGTCATATCTATGTTAAGCAGCCGAATAGTTCTGGTAAGGTATCAAGGCAGTAATCTATTCACACTCAGTATGAGGTAAAAAGGGCTTCGGTTGCGAAAAATCAAAGATATGTATCCCATCCCAACATTACTGCTCATTACCAATTACTAGATTACTATATTATACTCTCCCAATACCTTAATGTGACTCGATCAAAATATTTATTATAACATAAGACATGTTTTGAACCTCTCACGACTAAAGTCAAGAGTGTTCTTCTTGTGTTAATAAAAGTAATTGTTTTCCTTGAACCACTCTGCTTTTTCCTGACCACCTATATATTGAGACGCTCTAGTAGCTCCTTACGCTGATCTTCATAACCTGGTTTTCCTAAGAGAGCAAACATATTACTCTTATAGCTCTCCACACCAGGCTGATTAAAGGGATTAACTCCTAGCAAATACCCACTGACACCACATGCAAACTCAAAGAAGTAGAATAACTGACCAAGGTAGAATTCATTTTGCTCAGGAACATTGACCATAAGATTGGGTACATTGCCATCACTATGGGCAATAAGGGTTCCCTTCATTGCACTCTTATTAATAAAGTCCACACTCTTTCCTGCTAGATAATTAAGCTCATCAAGGTCAACCTCCTCCTCCTCAATAATTATCTCTTCAGAGGACTTCTCGATATTTATTATGGTTTCAAACAAAGTCCTTTGCCCATCCTGTATGAACTGTCCCATAGAATGTAGATCCGTTGTAAAATCCACCGAAGCAGGATAAATACCCTTCTGGTCCTTTCCCTCGCTTTCTCCAAAAAGCTGCTTCCACCATTCTGATATAAAATGAAGAGATGGCTCATAATTAACCAATATCTCTATTGACTTTCCTTTTCTAAGTAACAGATTTCTGACTGATGCATATAGTAGAGAATCGTTTTCCTCATATGGAGTCTCAAGACAGTGCTTTCTCATACTTGATGCACCCTCCATAAGCTTTTTTATATCAGCTCCACTTACGGCTATTGGAAGTAATCCCACAGCAGTCAGCACAGAATAGCGACCGCCTATATCATCAGGTACCACAAAGCTTTCATATCCTTCTTCTGTGGCAAGATCCTTTAATGCTCCCTTTGATGAATCCGTTGTGGCATATATTCTCTTAGCAGCTTCATTTTTACCATACTTATCAATCAGGAGCCTCTTAAATATACGGAAAGCAATGGCAGGTTCGGTAGTTGTCCCCGATTTACTGATTATATTAACTGAAAAATCCTTGTCTCTTATAACATCCTTCAGATGATTAATGTATGTGCTACTTATATTGTTTCCTACAAAATAAATCTCCGGTGTCTTTCTAATTTCACTTGATACAGAATTATAAAAGCTATGTCTTAGAAATTCAATGGACGCTCTTGCTCCCAGATAAGATCCCCCTATACCGATTACCAAGAGGACGTCAGAATCCCTCTTAATCCTTTGCGCTGCCTTTTCTATACGAGAAAACTCTTCCTTGTCATAATTAATAGGAAGGTCAACCCATCCAAGATAGTCCGATCCCTGTCCAGTTCCATTAACAAGCTGTTCTTTGGCTGTACACACTGCCATCTTCATCATATCAATCTCTATTGAGCTGATAAATTTGTTGGTAGCAGAATAATTAAAATTTACCCTATTTGTCATATGCTCCACTCCTCCATTTTTTTATATGATATCAAAGGAAGGTTCAATAATCAATCCTTATTATTCTACTTTGGCTTATCAATTATGCAAAGAACTCTCTCAGAACATCTTCTACAAGTTTTTCCTCCTCAGGTGACATCTCAGGAAGACCTGCTTGCTCCTGTTTGCTACTAGTCATTTTTTTTGGTTCTTCAATATCTGCAGCTACCTCTGCCAAGCTTTCTAAAAATTGTTTTTCCTCTGATTTATTTGCTAAACAAAGCTCCTCTTCAATGCTATTTAATATATTTTTCTTTTCTTCCTTTTCCAATCGCTTTGCTTTGCTTTGTCTCTGTTTTTCTTCAGCCTTTCTTTTAAGCTCCTCTCTACGAACTATAAGAGCCTCATTCTCCTCCTGAAGCTTCCTTAGCTCTTCTTCTCTACGCTTTGCTGCCAATAGCTTTCTTTCTTCTGCCTTATGTCTTTCAGCTTCCCTTCTTTCTTCCTCAATTCTTTTTTGCTCCTCTTCTCTCTTTAGTGCCTGGATTTTTCTTTCAGCTTCCTTTCGTTTTCTTGCTTCCTTCCTACGGCTCGGTTCCTCCTTGTTCTCGGACTCAATTTCAATCTCTTGCGACTTTGAGCCGATTGTAGAAAGATACTCTAAGCGAAATTGCTCTAGCTTTTCAGGCTGTGATAGCTCATGCTCTAATCTAACCTTGCAAAAATTCTCAAGATAATCTAAAAGATTAAGGCGAATCATTTGTTTTTTCACCGTTAAATTAGTCATTTTATCCACAAGTATTAAAGCTGCTCCGACCAATATACCCACAGCTCCCGTGTATAAAATCCTTTCCGGGCTAATCTCGAATACAACTCCAAAAACAGCACTTATCGGTATGATTAGGAAGCTTAGCAAAAGTACTTGTCCACTAAAATTCTCCCATGTTGATAACAGTAATCCACAGAACTTATACTTAGTTAAGCTCTTATCCACAAAAGTATCCACATTATTAACTCCGATGTTAAGCCTATAGCAAGTTTCAAATTTCATTTTCATATGTTTTAAAAGTTTATTCTCGGTACTACCCATCCTATCAGATTCCTTTACTAGGTATATGTATACCATATCCAATATAAAGCGAACCATAATCCCCAATCCGCATAATCCTGCAAAGGCATAGATAATTATATTACCTTCATAAAAATTTCTAATCATAAAAAACCCTCCCTTTTCCATAATTTTACATTCATTATAGCCTGAATTTTTCTTTTTGAAAAGGGAGGGTTTAAAAAATCGATAGACATCGTGCGACATCTTATTACATAATACGTATATATTTGGCTAACGCGACAGCTCAAGGTCAGGAAGACTTATGTAAGTATCTAATCCATCATCCGATATATCTATAGTATAGCTTTTAGTTTTATAGCCCTTCTTAATAAAGGTTATTACATGGCTTCCTATAACCTTCTTAAAACTCCCGGGGGAAACTCCTTTAAACTCTCCGTTTAAATAAACTGAGGCTCCCGAAGGTTTTTGAATATATATAAGTCTCTCATTGTCAATTATGGGATCGTCCTCATAGTCTATATCATCTACTAAGGGTTCTATATAATCGGGTGTATCTTGGTCATTATTTTGCTCACTATCCCAATCATTATATTCTATATAATCGGTCTCCTCACCGCCTGTATCTATGGACTCTTCCCATTCTACCACACTGGCATTATCCTTGCTTTGTAGTTCAGGAAGATTTATTTGAATTTTCTTACTAGCGTAGTCCACCAAAAGATTGCCACGATAGGTAGAGTATCCTCCTAATGACACCTCTACAATATGCTCCCCATATGCCAGTTCTACGGGGTTCGCATAGGTAGTAAGCTCATGATCTATGAATAAGTCCGCACCAAATGGTATTATTTCAAAAGTAGTCTTGCCATATTTTACAGGCTCTGGCCCCAAATCCCCTACGGACACCACCGTCTCCTCATTGCGATTTACGATAATATTCTTCGTGCCGCTATACTCACCGTTTTCCACAGTAAGATTATAATTACCCTCTCGGATAGTAATGGCCATGTTTTCTGTAATCTGGGAAACCGCCTCATTGCCCACTGTAATATTTCCACCCAAAAAGGCCTCATAATCCTTTATTCTTACTGTTCCGTGCCCTTTTGTGACTATAACAGACCAGATGGTCTCATCTATACCCCGTACTGTTAGCTCGTCCTGTGTGGCCAAGTCCTCTAGGGTGATAAATTTATCGCTGTCTAGCACAAAAGGCTCCTCGTATGTATAGTTAGATTTAGCGATTTTTATAACTTTTTTATCAGGATAAATACTCATGTTATTTACTCCGATATATTCCCATGCTTTATCAGAAAATTTTAGATTGATTAGTCTGTTTTTTGGGCTCTGATAGCTTATATCAACTATTAAGCCTTTTTCTACCTTGTCAATAGATATGAATTGTCCATATTTATCAAGAATGCTGCTTCCTCCCGTATAAGAAAGGTTTATCTCTTCATTCCTATCAATATCATATAGCCGTATCAACCTAGCCACTTTATCTGTTTCTAATACAAGTGCCGTTGTGCTTTTATCGTTTAAATTTTGTCCCCCACTTTTATCATTTTCTTCTTGTTTTACTTGGGGCCTAGAATTCTTCTTGGATCCGCTTCTCCCGCTCTTACCAGCCTCAGATAAAGCGATTATCAAAATAGCTGTAAAAAAAGTCAGACCAATCAAAAGGCTTAGGATTGGCCTGGTACGTATCTGTGATTTATTCTTTTGTTTATTTTTATCTACTGTCATCTTGACCTCATGCGGTTTGTTTCTTTAAATCATTTGTTATTATTAATACAAAATAAGTATATCACATTTATCGATTTAGGCAATCCCCCCAAGGCTATAATAGAATTAGATAACATTCATATATATGATTAAATTATACTCTCTAATCGCTTTAAAAACTCCTCTTTCTTCGGGTTTTGCTCACCTATACTGTTGAGCTTCTGAATATTACGACCAGATATCCAAGCCTTTTTTCCATTAAAATAATAATTAGTTATTTTCCAAAATTTTTCAGGATAAAGCAAAAGCACATAAAGTATTCCCAGTTCTCTCTTTGATATTGGTTGTATTCTATTATAAGCCTCTATAATGTTACTTCCGTACAGGATATCCCAATTGTTTTTCTCCATAACCTTTCGGATAAATTGGTATAGGTCTGCTATCTGAATTCCTATGTATGATTTTTCAAAGTTAGTAGTTGCTATGGTTTGACTCCACTGGGAGGATAAATCGGCTGTTGATATAGGCTGTCTATTAATCCATCCGGGCGGAATATAGGTTTTTGATACCGCTTCATTTTTGTTCTTAAGCATAATAATATTATGATATGTGTAGTTGCCGTGACACACCATTTTACTACAGATAGAATCCTCTAAAGCCTGGTGGTAGCATGAGCTTAGTAGTCTTGAGGCGGCCTCTAAGCCCTGTTCATAAAACTCATCGTAGAAATTAAGGTATATTACTTCAAATTCATTTTTTTGCTTTTTATTACAGATATAGCTCTTAACTCGTTTTAACTCCCTATTACGTTTCTCAAAAATTTCTTGAAGGTTACCTGGAACATTATATTTCATCTGATCGCTTGTAAACTCCACATCTTTTAACACACTATGTAGCCTTGCTAGATTGGCGGAAGCCATTTCGATCTGCGATAGCTCTTTTAGATTGCATTCCTCTCCCCAAAACCAATTCTTAACTATATACATACAACCGAATTGATCAGAAGCAATAATGTCACCTTCTAAGGTTTTAACATAAATATCAGTATTATATAATCCATGCATACATAGATGTTCCTTCACACTATGCTCAAATAATGCACGGTTTCTTGAACCCTCATAGCACTTAAACAGTTTTAGGCCACTATCGGTTTCTAACAGATATGCTCCCCTTGCCCTATATATATTGTATACCTTAAGAGGATATTGTTTTAATACCTCTTGGCATTTGTCTTCCACAGCCTTCCACCCCCAACACTTCATATTATCTGTCTACTAATATTATGATATGTCTCACGAATTCATGAATAAAAATCCTTAGTGGAGTGTTTTTTATGTAATAGGACGCACTTTCCTATTATACAAGAAAGAATGTGCCTTGGCACATTCTCCGCGCCGAACGCGTTCACGAAGTGATAAGTTCATTACGCGTGAGTGCGCATCCCTAGCGGAGCGTTTTTTATATAATAGGACGCACTTTCCTATTATATAAAAAGGTACCAGCTATTGTTTGCATTTTGTAAACAATAGCTGGTACCAAAGATACAAATACCCCATAGCTTATCTACTTTATGGATTTGGCCATATTTAATAGGGTCTCTTTATTATTTAATGATGGGTCTTCTATTACTGCATCTAGAAGATGGTTAAGGATTGCCCCCATACTCCTGCCAGGCTTAAAGCCTGCTGCTATCAAATCTTTTCCGCAGATTTTCAGCTCCTTAAGGCTGACACATTCGTTTTTTGCTATTATTTCTTTATATATTCGTCTTGCTTCCTCTAGCTGTTTGAATTTTTCTCCATTGTTCTTTGGGTTTTTTCCGCTGGTGTCTGCATAATTGACCTCAAATAAGAGCTCCATATATTCCTTGCCTATTTTAGACGTGGCTTTTCTTATCCCCTTTGGAGTCAATACAAAGCGATAATCATGCCATTTGACTAAATGGACCACCGTATCTAGGGTATCATTATCGAATTTTAAATCCTTTAAAATTCTTTTTGCTGTTATTGCACCCTTCTCCTGATGCCCATAGAAGTGATTATAACCGTCCTTTCCCAAGGTAATGGTACCTGGCTTTTCAATATCATGAAGCAGCATAGTCCAGCGTAGTATAGATCTTTCATGGGGTGAAAATCGATTCTCAAAAATACTACCAGCAACGGCGCTTACTGCCCTAATAGTATGCTCACCCACACTGTAGGCATGATGTGGGTTCTTTTGTTCTGTAACCATCATTCTATCAAACTCCGGGAGAATCACCTTACTGATTCCCAGCTCATATAGAAGTCTCAGGCGATCAGGATTATCCGATACCAAAAGCTTTGTAAGCTCTGTTCTTATTCTTTCCGCACTTATATTTCTTAAGAGCCCCGCTTTAGCCACTATAGCTTCTTTAGTATCCTTCTCTATAATAAAATCTAACTGAGCTGAAAATCTCACTGCTCGTAAAATCCTAAGGGCATCCTCGTCAAATCGCTCACTAGGATTCCCGACGCATCGGATTAATCGGTTTTCTAGATCGTCCATACCACCGAACAGATCAATAATACCCTCTATTGGGTTATATGCCATGGCATTTATGGTGAAATCTCTTCTTTTTAGATCCTCTTTTAAATCCCCAGTAAAGGACACCTCCTTTGGATGGCGATTATCCTCATATATACCGTCCAGTCGGTAAGTGGTAACCTCGTAATGCTCATTATCCAATAGTACGGTAACCGTACCATGAACAATTCCTGTATCTACAGTTCTACGAAATATTCTCTTTACATCCTGGGGTTTAGCAGATGTAGTTATATCCCAATCCTCTGGTTTTTTCTCAAGAATCATATCTCGGACACATCCCCCGACAGCATAAGCCTCAAAGCCATTATTCATTAATGCATCTATAATATATTGGACTTTCGCGGGAATCAGAAATTCCATGGATACCTCCTTCATACAGAATAATTAGGATATTCATATCTAACATAAACTATTTGTTACCAGTTACTATTATATCAAAGGGATTTTAACAAAACAAGCATGTCAAAACAAGACTTATTAATTACTAGTACGCCTTACCCCAATATACCATAGACTTTGCAGGTTTATTACAGCATATACATTTATCATCTATCTTCTCCTGTTCAAACGGCATACAACGGGATGATGCCCCAGTCCTATCTTTTATCTCAATTTCACAGGCTTCATCCATACACCACATGGCTTTGATGAATCCAGGCTTCTCATTAATAATCCGTTCAAACTCATCCATGTCCTTAGCAGTGTAAGTATTAGAATCTCGATGTGCTCTTGCTCTTTCAAGCATATCAGATTGTATGGTTTTAAGAATCTCAGCCACCTTACTATCTATCTCATCTAAGCTAACAAAATGTTTTTCTCTTGTATCCCTTCTAACGACAACAGCCTGGTTTTTCTCGATATCCTTAGGACCTATCTCTATTCTTATGGGTATACCCCGCATCTCCTGCTCACTGAATTTCCAGCCTGGCGTCTTATCCGAAGCATCTACCTTAACTCTAAAGGCTTTTAATTTGTCCTTAATCTCATAGGCCTTCTCAAGAACACCTTCCTTGTTCTGAGCTATAGGTACAATCATAGCTTGAATAGGTGCTATTCTTGGAGGTAGAACCAATCCGCTATTATCACCATGGACCATAATAATTGCACCAACAAGTCTTGTTGATACGCCCCAAGAGGTCTGATGAACATATTGAAGTTGATTGTTCTTATCTGTATACTGAATATCAAATGCTTTTGCAAATCCATCTCCGAAATCATGACTAGTTCCTGATTGCAGCGCCTTACCGTCATGCATCATAGCCTCTATGGTAAAAGTAGCCTCTGCACCTGCGAACTTCTCCTTATCTGTCTTCTTACCCTTAATCATGGGAATGGCCAGCACATTTTCACAGAAATCAGCATATACATTAAGCATCTGAATAGTTCTCTTGTTTGCCTCTTCCTTTGTTGCATGAGCCGTATGTCCCTCCTGCCATAAGAATTCTGTTGATCTAAGGAAGGGCCTTGTGGTCTTCTCCCATCTTACAACAGAGCACCATTGATTATATAGCTTTGGCAGGTCACGATATGATTGAATTATTTTTGAATAAAAATCACAAAAGAGGGTTTCCGAAGTAGGACGCACACACAGCCTATCCTGAAGCTTTTCATCACCGCCGTGGGTTACCCATGCAACCTCGGGAGCAAAGCCCTCCACATGATCCTTCTCCTTTTGAAGAAGACTTTCGGGAATAAATAAAGGCATGTAGACATTCTCTACTCCGGTTTCCTTAAAGTCCGCATCTAGCTGCCTTTGGATATTCTCCCAAAGAGCATAACCATATGGCCGTATTATCATACAACCCTTTACACTAGAGTATTCAATAAGCTCTGCCTTTTTAACAACATCTGTGTACCATTGAGCAAAATCCTCTTCCATTGAAGTTATTTCCTCAACTAGTTTCTTGTCCTGTGCCATAATCTTCTCTCCTTCATTACTCCTCCGTATCGGAAGAGTTGTTTTAATAAAAAAAGCCCTTCATCCCATAAGGGGACCGAAAGACTATTCCTTATCAAGGCCAGTTAATGTAATCTATTTTATTCGAGATTCCTACCTTTGTCAAGTGCTAACGGCTCCATAGCGCTGTTGCAGTTGCTACCTTCACCATTGGGATCCTTGTCTTCTTTATCATTTATTTCATTGAGAATAGTTATAATTATAACCAGTCCGACAGGACCAAGAATAAACCCAGCTATTCCAAAGAGCCTCAAGCCAATATACATAGATATTAATGTATATAAGGGTTTAATGCCTATCCTATTACCAATCAGCTTAGGCTCCGCAATCTCACGTATTATCTGACATATAAGATATACTGTTATAAGCACTGCGGAGGCAAAGATGTTACCGTTTATAAGCATTATTAGGCTCCACGGAATCAATATCATTCCACTTCCGATAAGCGGTAATGCATCTAGAATGGCAATTAATATACCAATCAAAAGTGCATAATCATTTCTGATTATCACCAGACCTGTGACGCAGCACACGGCCACTAAGACCATAATAAGAAGCTGCGCCCTAAGGTAGGCCATACCTGCATCTGCTAGCCTTACTGTAACCTTATTGATATCCTTATATAGATTTGAATTTTTGTGTTTTCTTCTAAGCTCTGGTATTTCCTTGTTTATTAGAACAGCAGATATGAGTGTTATTAAAAAAACACCTATAAAAGCAACGAATTTAACAGTTAGGCTTAGGGTTCGTGAAGTCATACTGGGAATAAAATCAACCTTAACCTTATCAACCATTTTTATTATATTATCATCCATAAGCTCACGAGCACTTCCTACTGAAAGCCCAAAGATCTCATCACAGTTAGTACAGATATTGTCAAGCTTATCGGCAATAATGTTCAAATAAACCGGAATACTTCTGGCAAAATTTATCGCTTGCTTAATCAACAAATCACCAAGATATAAGAAAACCATTCCAATAATAATAACGAAGGCTAATAGAGATACTGAACTCCCAATTAATCTTGGAATCCTGGCCTTTTTGTAAAGAAATTCTGTACTGGGCTTAATAATCAATGCCAATAAATAGGCGAATATAAAAGGTAATATAAGCGGTAGTATAAAACGAAAACCCATATAAATACTAAGGGTAATAATAAACACTCTTATAAAAATCTTTACCCTCTCGTTTTTTTCCTCCCATAATTTCATCCTAAACCTCCATTCTTACAAAGGCTCGATTTAAGCTTCGGCGCTGTTTCGCAAAATAAATTGATTTGTTATACAAAAAGGCTTCACACTATTACCTTTTCAAGATTTAAAACTTCTTAAAACTAAAAAGAGAATTCATTATATTATGAATCCTCTTATCCTTATTTTTTGTTATATGCATTTTTATATCCTCGGCGATAATTTGAAATAAAAAGGTTATATTATCTTTTTAAGAGTTTATTTTCATTTTGAACCTCTCATGACTAAAGTCACGAATGTTCTTCTTGTCTTAAAAAATTACAGGCTGATAGCAAAACAAACTTTTCTTTGTTTTATTTTTTTGCTCTTAAGTAATTTCTATTGAGAGGTAGCTCACTCCTGCTATGAGAGCCGCTTTAGCAAAGTCTATGTCTTCTAACGCAATATAACCATCGCTTTGGCTCTTTACTCTGATGATCTTGTCTTTTATATATTTTGCTGATTTTAAACTGTTTATCATCTCACTAAGGCGATTCTTATCTTCCAGTTCATTGAATTCCTCAAATTTTATGCTCTTCGGTGAAATAAGTCTTATGGAGTGTTTTTGCGGGTTATTATAATATTCCTTAGCCTCCTCCATTACTATGTCGGTAATGGTATCGGGGTCGCAATAGGTACCATCTATAATCAGGTCATAATTAGTAAAGTCCATGTAATTTAGATTGTATATATCCTTATAACGAATACTTTCCGTCTTTGCACGTTCGGCAAGTAAAGCCTTTGCTTCCTCCACAGAGGAATATTTCTCCACTGAGCCCCTCTGATCATTCATAATACGATATGCTGCCACATCAAGACTTACAGTGACAAACACCTTAAAGGAATGCTCAACAAAGTGCCATGCCAGTCTGGAGTCAAATACTATGTTTTTATCCTTCTTATCTCTCGAAATGCGGGCTGTTTCATCATCTATCATCTTATCGTATTTTCGGTCATTCATCATCAATTGATTAAGCTCTAGGGTATTGAGGTTCATCTGGCTAGCCAGCTCTCTTTGAACCTTACCGGTAGAATAAACCTCAAAATTATATTTTTTATTAAAAAGCCTGGCTACGGTTGATTTGCCACTTCCCAGGTTGCCTGTAATAGTTATATGCATCTAGATACCTTCCTTTTTGGACAACATTTTTATATGTATTATAGCTGAATCGACCATAAAATACAACAGCATGACTACAAGCTTGATCTAATTAGTATGACTATAATCTTGGCCTAATCTGCCCTCATGGTAATAAGCTTGGCATCTAGCATATCGACCTCATCCCTATCATGAGTAATAATTATAAGAGTTTTTTCCTTTGTATTCTTCTTTACATAATTAATAGCTTGTTTTTTAAGCCCCTCATCCAATCCTTTAAAGGGCTCATCCATAATAAGTATATCATACTCCGACAGTAGTGCCCTTACTATAGCCACCCTTCTTCTCATACCCCCGCTTAAGGCTTTAACCGGCTTGCCCTCATACTCCGTCAGGCCTATTTCCCTTAAGTGACGCTCCACCTTCTCTATATTTACATCCTTATTGCTGACAAGCTTAATATTCTTCAAGGCATCCCAGTGCTCAATTAATCGATCCTCTTGAAAGACTGCAGATATCCTCTTTCCTGATAGACCAATTATTTCTCCGGAATCGGCTTCTAATAATCCCATAATTATATATGCCAAGGTGGTTTTTCCCACACCTGAAGCTCCCATGATGCAGGTAATTGAACCCTCCAAAAAGGACATGGAAATATTGTTAAGCACCTGCTGTTCTTTAAAGCTTTTACATATACTATTCACTTTAATATCCATGGTTCTTCCTTTCTTATTAGCTCGGAGTTTTACCTTGAAGGTTGCTATAGTATCTAAGGATTCTCATCATTATTTTTTCAAATAGGACACTTAATAATATAATAACAATTGTCCATGCAAAAAGCTCCTTTATCATAAAATAAAGCTTGGCCTCATATAGATTTAATCCTATAGAGTTTCTCGGTTTCCCGATAACCTCTGCGGCAATTCCTGATTTGAAGCTAAATCCAAGTCCGATAGATATGGCAGATACTACAAAGGGCATAACAGCAGGAAAATATATGGCCTTGATACGGTCCCATCTGCCTATATGAAATACCTTAGCCATTTCAAGCAGCTTTTCATCAGTGCTTTCTAGCCCATACAGTATGTTTGAAAATGATACCGGTAGAACCATAAAAAATGCAATTAATACGGATAAATTATCCGGGCTAATCCAAACTAAAGCCAATATTATAAAAGAGGCCACAGGCGTTGCCTTTATCACCTTTAATAGTGGTGATACAAGCTCATATATGATCCTGTTCTTATATGATAGAATAGCAAGTATGGACCCTGCAGCCAAACCCAGGACAAAGCCTAGAATTATTCGCTTAAAGGAGTTAGCTATGCTAATCCAAAACTTCGAGCTTTTACTAAGCTCATATGTTGTCAAAAAAACACTCTTGGGGGATGGTAGAAAAAGCTCCTGGTTTATTATTCTGCTTAAAGCCTCCCATACTAAAATCCAAAAGCATAGGACAGATAGCTTAATTACAAGGCTTTTAAGCCTATTATCGCCTGTATTACTGTCAGCTCTTATATCCCTCTCCTTCATATCCTTCCCCCCTTTTGTCTGGATTAGCATATACTTATTAATGTGCAGACTAGCATTTATTCGTGGATGTAGAAGTCATCTGCGGGCAAGGCTCCCCCAATAGCATTGGGGTTTTGCTCATATAAAACATTTAGATATCCCTCTACCATTTCCTTCATCTTTAAGCCTCTTATTAATGTTATATTACAATATGGTATGGCTTTCTTAGCAATCGCCGCTTTAAAGAGTCCGAACTTTTCCACAAGCTCAGCTGCCTTTTCCACATCATTATTTACGAACTCAGCACTTTTCTCATATTCAGCTAGAAAGTCTTCTACAGCCTCTGGATTATTCTTATAAAACTCACTGTTTACCACTACAACACCTGTAACTACACCATTATCCTTAAATTGAGCGGTCCATTCCTTCTCTATATCAAGTGCAATCCTTAGCTTATCATTATTCATCATAACGGTGGTTACATATGGTTGAGGTAGCATAGCTATAGCATCAGTGGCATTCTCCAGTACGGCTGCCACCTCGGTAGCTTCAGTCTTATACTCAATTGTTAGGTCCTTTTCAGGATCTAGTCCATATAAACCAAGTAGGTAATTAAGGGTATACTGTGGTGTGGTACCATAGCCTGTGGAGTATATTGTCTTTCCCTTAAGATCCTCTACAGAATTAATCGCTTCACCTGTCTCTACGATATATAATACTCCGAGTGTATTTATCCCTGCAAGCTTAATCTTTCCTTCAGTCTTATTATATAATACTGACGCCAGATTACATGGAACGGCTGCAATATCAAACTCTCCCTTAATCAGTCCGGCACTCACAATGTCTGCTTCCCCTGCCACAGTGAATTTATAGTCATTAGCTGTATTGCCAGCCTCCGCATCCTCCATAAGCTTAACCATTCCCATGCCTGTAGGTCCCTTTAAAGCAGCGATATTAATCTCGATTCTTTCCTTATTCCCATCACCCTTATCTTCCTTATTGCACGCTGTAAGAGTTGTAATTGAAAGCATTAGAACTGTAGCCATTATAAGAGCAAGCTTTATTTGTTTTATACTTTTTTTCATTTTTCTATAACCTCCAGTTTTTATTTGTTTGAATATATGGTCTTTACACTAACTCCATTCAGCATTCCTAGCTTACCCGCAAGGGTACTAATATCATCCTGTCTTGCATGTATTACTACGCTTATGATGCTGATGTTTTTTTCACGGTAAGGTATTCCCATTCTGCCGATTATCTCTTCCTTATGTTCATGAAGCAGATTGTTCAGCTTTTCTACTGACTCAGTGTTCTCCACTATGACTCCTATCTGGGCAATCCTCTTATCCATTTTACTCCCTCCCACTTCTTTAAATTTACTTCGCTTGCAAAACTCTCGCGCCGAACGCGGCCAGCTTTGCCGGCAATATACAAAGCGCGTGAGTGCACATCCCAATGCGAACAAAGTTCGCAATGCGGAGCATTTTTATATAATAGGCGCTCTTTCCTAGTCTATTATATAAAAAATTCCCTACTCCATAGGCGGATTATTGCCAATGGCATAGGGATAAATAAAATCAAGTAATATAATAAGTAATCTCCTTATTCCTCGGGCGTCCCCTACGATCAGGTACTTCCTATATCTTATCTTCCTATGCCTCCCTATCAGGTAACCCTTCTAGATTGGCTTTAGCCGATTTTAACATATTGTTAAAATATTGTCAATATGGTTTCTGTTCAATCTAACTTACCTCTTAGCTTACCGCTTCTGATAAGATTTCTTTTTTACTTATCATATAATGCTTTTTACAAATACAAGAAAGAGTTTCGCTTGCGAAACTCTCGCGCCGAACGCGGCCAGCTTTGCTGGCAATATACAAAGCGCGTGAGTGCGCATCCCTAGCGGAGCGTTTTTTATATAATAGGACGCACTTTCCTATTATATAAAAAATATCTTATATCTTAAATCTGTACCCTACTCCCCATATCGTTTCAATATATTGAGGCTTTGAGGTGTTATATTCTATCTTTTCACGAATCTTCTTAATATGAACAGTCACTGTTGCAATATCTCCAATAGATTCCATATCCCAGATTTCTCTGAAGAGCTCATCCTTGGTAAACACATGATTGGGGTTCTGTGCTAGAAATGTCAAAAGGTCAAATTCCTTTGTGGTAAATATCCTTTCTTCATCATTAACAAATACTCTTCTTGCTGTCTTATCAATCATAAGGCCTCTAATTTCTATTAGTTCATTCTTTTTTTGACCTGTGCCAATTAGTCTTTCATATCTGGTGAGGTGAGCCTTGACTCTGGCTACCAGCTCACTTGGGCTAAATGGCTTAGTAATATAATCATCTGCACCCATTCCTAAGCCTCGGATTTTATCTATGTCTTCCTTCTTTGCAGACACCATTATAATAGGAATATTTTTCTCCTCACGAATCCGCTTGCAAATCTCAAAGCCATCCACATTAGGAAGCATCAGGTCTAGAATAATTAGGTCAAAGTCCTCATTAAGAGATCTTTCCACTCCTACATCCCCCGTCGCCTCTACCTCCACCTCAAATCCTGAAAGCTCTAAATAGTCCTTTTCCAGCTCTGCTATAGCTAGTTCATCTTCAATTATAAGAATCCTCTTCATCCATTCCTCCTAGACATTAATAAAATTCGATTAACTGCAACGGAGGAATTGTCCTCCTAAATATAAATAAAAACCGATTAACTGTAACGGAGGAATTGTCCTCCTAGACATAATTAAACTTTTATAGGTGTTTGCGAAACTCACAAAAACCCTTGTTTCTTGTGTTCTTTAACAAAGACCATAAGCAGGTACTCTGAGACCGTCGGTACTTAGGTGCCGTACTTTGGCGCCTTATGTACCGTTACGAGGCGAAGGTAGCGAAAGCGTGCCTGCGATGGTTTGTTAAAGAACACAGGATCATAAACCCCTAAAGGGCTTTTTTTAGTGTAAAGCTTATGGTAGTGCCCTTATCTTTCTCACTGGTGGCTTGTATTTTCCCGAAGTGATTCTCTATTACCTTCTTTGCTATAGCAAGACCTAAGCCACTTCCTCCTGTCTTGGTGCCTCTCGAAGCATCTGCTCTATAGAAGCGATCAAACACAAATTCCAAATCCTCTTTACAAATCCCTGACCCATTATCTACTATATCAACCCCAACAAACTCACCCATATCCATTATCTTTATCATGATAATACCCTCGGGCTTATCCATATATTTTACAGAATTGCCTATAATATTATGAATAACTCTTTTTAGCTGTTCTGCATCAGCAACTACATTTACATCATGATCCACAAGGTTCTCATAGAACACCTTTATGTTTTTTACCTCTAGCTCAAGATGCAAATCCTCTACACAATCCTCAAAATACTCTGCTAAGCTAATATTGCTAAATGAGTAGGGAATAGTATTACAATCTATCTTTGTATAATAAGCCAGCTCATCTACGAGTACAGACATGTCATTTGCCTTCATATATATGGTTTTTAAGTATTTGTTCTGCTTCTCCTTGGTGTCAGCTACCCCATCAATTAATCCTTCTGAATAACCCTTAATAGCCGTTAGTGGCGTCTTGAGGTCATGGGATATATTACTAACTAGCTCTTTTATATCCTCTTCGTATTGGAGTCTATCGTCAATAAGGCTCTTCAAACGTAATCTCATGCTTTCAAAGTCATCACATAGCTGACCGATTTCATCCTTTGTAATAGAGGTCACAGAATAATCCAATTCTCCCTCCTTAATATGATCCGTAGCTACCCTAAGGATATTTAAGGGCTTAAGAATACTCCTGTAAATCCAAAATATCAAAAGGCTTGCTGTAAAGAACAAGATTACAACAAATGATATTACAGTCTGAATTGCGACCGCCTTAAGCTGTGGCATAAGTATATTTAAATCAGTTATAACAAATATTGTTCCTTTACTATCATTTTCTGAATATATAAAATCCTGCAATTTAACAAGAAATGGGTTGCTTCCTCCAATATATATTCCACCGTCCACCTCAGTACTAGCCGTTCCATACTCCGGAAGCAAGTCATCTATCATAGCCAGTTTCTTCTCATTACCTATATATACGAATTCGTTATCCTTTCTGACAACAAGAAATGAATGCTTTAGCTCTAGCATCTCATCAATCTCTAGGTAGTAATCCATATCGCTAAGCTTCTCCGGAAGATTTAAGGAATAGAGCTTAATCTCATTAAATATACCCCTAGTTATTCTATTGAGAATCTGAATAGGATTCGTGATTACCTGTATGGTCTTAGCTTCCACATCATAGGATTCATTAATAGAATCCATCTGAAATCGAACTATAGTACCCGCGGCTATAGATATTAATACGACCGGCATGGCTATCATAATAAGAAATGCAATAATCAATCTATGCTTAAGCTTCATATTTCACCTATCCTAAATATCCCTTCAGCTCCTCTACCTTATCAAGCCTTTCCCAAGTAAAATCCTTATCATCTCTTCCAAAATGTCCATAGGCTGCTGTCTTCTTATATATAGGTCTTCTTAAGTCAAGCATCTTGATAATGCCTGCAGGACGAAGGTCAAAATGCTTTCTTATGATTGTAACCAGCTCTACATCTGGCAGCCTACCTGTGCCAAAGGTATCAACCATAACCGATGTAGGCTCTGCCACTCCTATGGCATATGAAAGCTGCACCTCACAGCGCTTTGCCAACCCAGCTGCAACCATATTTTTTGCTACATAACGAGCTGCATATGCTGCAGAACGATCCACCTTAGTGCAATCCTTACCAGAAAATGCTCCTCCTCCATGTTTTGCATAGCCACCATAAGTATCCACTATAATTTTTCTACCGGTAAGTCCGCTATCTCCTTGAGGCCCTCCTATAACAAATCGCCCTGTAGGATTTATATAATACTTTGTTCTTTTATCTATTAATTCCTGAGGTAATACCTTGTCCAAAACAAATTTCTTGATATCAGCCCTTAATTTATCCATAGAAACCTTTTCATCATGCTGAGTAGACAATACCACCGCCTCTATATGAATAGGCTGACCATTTTCATCATATTCCACTGTAACTTGAGATTTACCGTCCGGCCTTAAATAATCTAAAACCTTCTCCTTTCTAACCTGAGAAAGTCTCTGGGTTAGCTTATGGGCTAAAGATATTGCATAGGGCATATATTCTATGGTTTCATCGGTTGCATAGCCATACATCATTCCCTGATCCCCTGCTCCGATAATTGACATATCCTCGTCATTAGCCAAACTCTCCTTGGCCTCATATGATTTGTCCACACCAAGGGCAATGTCCTGCGATTGCTCATTAATTGAAACAATTACTCCGCAGGTATCTGCATCAAAGCCGTATTTTGCTCTGTCATATCCAATCTCCCTAATAGCATCTCTTGTTACCTTTTGTATATCCACATATCCCTCTGTCGTGATTTCTCCCATAACAAGCACCAGCCCTGTAGTTATAGCTGTCTCACAGGCCACTCTGCTCATAGGATCCTGCTTTATAAGCTCATCTAATATTGCATCTGAGATTTGGTCACAGATTTTATCTGGATGCCCCTCGGTTACTGATTCTGAAGTAAATAATCTTTTCTCCATGGTTTTTCCTCCGTTTTTCTATAAATTATAAGCTCCAACTTATACTTGGCTGATCATGCCTATACAACAAAAAGAGTATCGCACAATACTTTTACACAAAACAAGCCCGTAACAAACGGACTTGATAGGCTTAAATCAAATCCTCTTATTGCTCGATTACTCGCTCAGGCTAGCACCTTCCACATAGTGGGGTTGCCGTGACTTCATAGAGCCTTACCTCTCCGTCACTCTGAATAAGAGAAATTAT
>CAZODB010000007.1:14897-23513 GCA_964578425.1 uncultured Herbinix sp. | reverse complement strand
CGTCTATTATCCACCTTCGTCGTAACAGGAGCCTTCTCTTCCTTAACCTCTGTATTATCATCTTTTAAATCATATTTCATTAGCGCCTCAATTAACTCGCCCTTTTTAAGTGAAGTAATACTTTTCATACCTTTTTCTTTTGCTTGCTCTCTTAATTTAACAAGAGTCATTGAATCATAGTTTTCCATTAAATCAGCTCCTTTAATTATTTGTTGAATTATTGTCTGGATTGGGATATGGGACAGATATGATATAGAAAATGCGTGAAGTATAGCTATCCATATTTATGCTTAACTCATTATACACCTTTTCTTATAAAAAGTAAATTATTTTCAAATAACACACCATTTTAGCTTTCTCTTGATTTAGTAAGTCGCTGGTGCTATGATTACCTTAATCGAAAAACTTAGGGAGGTGTTAATATGCCGTCGGATACCTTTATGCTATATAAATTAATAATACTGTATATATTAAGCCGAGTGAATTTTCCCTTGTCTAATGCCCAGCTTACAGCTTTTATCCTTGAAAAAGAATATACTAATTATTTTAATATTCAAAAAGCAATATCAGAGCTTTTGGATGATAAATATATCGCTCTAAAAACCATACGAAACACCTCTCTCTATCTTATTACAGATAGCGGAAACGAGACCCTTTTATTTTTTGATAATTTAATCTCACCTGGAATTAAGGAGGATATCGAAGTATACCTCACCAAGAATAAATATGAACTCAAGGAGGAGTTATCCACTCCTGCTGATTATATTCATGTTAAGAAGGGTGAGTTCTCCGTTCGTCTTAGAGTGATAGAAAGAGATACTCATCTCATTGATTTAACTTTAACTGTTCCCTCCGAGGAGGAGGCCATTCTAATGTGCAATAAGTGGAGCGATAAAAGTTCAGATATATACACTTTCCTTATGTCATCCCTATTAAACTAAATTCAGC
The DNA here is from genome assembly GCA_964578425.1 of uncultured Herbinix sp. Classification (GTDB taxonomy): domain Bacteria; phylum Bacillota; class Clostridia; order Lachnospirales; family Lachnospiraceae; genus Mobilitalea. The sequence goes on along the minus strand of CAZODB010000007.1, from coordinate 22,565 downwards.
ATCTAGTTTATAGGGGTATCTGGCTCTGCTAAACCACATAAGTCCACAATATAATCCAATATTTCATCCTTCCCCTGCTTGGTTAGTGACGAGAAGGGGAATATTTTTGTCTCTGTTTTAGCACCTATTCCTTCTTTTATCATTTTGATATGCTTTGATATCTGGCTTCTCTTTATCTTGTCCATTTTGGTAGCAATAATAACAGGTGAAAATCCATGATATACAATCCACTCATACATCTTCTTATCATTCTGCGAGGGCTCATGACGTATATCAATTAATAAAAATATTTGTTTTAATTGCTTTGAACTCATCAGATACCTTTCAACCATCTTACCCCATTTTTCTTTTACTACTTCTGCGGTTTTTGCATACCCATAACCGGGAAGATCCACAAAATACAAAGCATCATTTATATTATAGTAATTAACGGTCTGAGTCTTTCCAGGCTGTGATGATGTTCTTGCTAAGGATTTGCGATTCATAAGGGAGTTAATTAATGATGACTTTCCTACATTGGACTTACCAGCAAAGGCTATCTCGGGCTTGTCATTCTCGGGAAAGTCACTGGTTATTCCACACACAGTTTCAAGATTCACATTCTTTATTACCATATTTACCTCCTATGCTTAAAAAAATAGGTAACCTAGGTTCCCATACACAAGCTATTTGCATAGTAAGAGCCCGGTTACCCATTCTGAATAATTTTACGATATTTCTAAGCTATTTCACCCTTGCTTTTCTTAGTGGGCCGTTTTACAGAAGGTTTTCTAACCACACCATCCTCTGCCATTACAAGCTTAGGCTTTTCTGTGCCAAGTATCACTTCTCTTGTGATAATGCATTTAACAACATTGGTATCTGATGGTATTTCAAACATAGTATCCATCATAGATGTCTCCATGATAGAACGCAGCCCTCTAGCTCCTATCTTTCTACTAAAGCTCTTTTTTGCTATTTCATTTATAGCGCCTTCATCAAACTCAAGCTCAACACCATCTATTTCAAACAGCTTCTTGTACTGCTTTGTTATGGCGTTTTTTGGCTCAACAAGTATCTTTACTAGGGTCTCTTCATCTAGAGCATCCAGAGCAACATTCACAGGAACACGACCAATAAATTCAGGTATTAAACCAAACTTTATTAAATCCTGGGGCATTACCTGCCGAAAGAGCTCTCCTACATTGCTCTTATCCTTTTCTGAGATCAATGCATTAAATCCTATGGATTTCTGTCCGATTCTAGACTCAATTAACTTCTCCAATCCATCAAAGGCCCCTCCACAGATAAACAATATGTTCGTTGTGTCTATCTGTATAAACTCCTGATGGGGATGCTTTCTTCCACCCTGAGGAGGAACGGATGCAACAGTACCCTCTAATATTTTAAGTAAAGCCTGTTGAACACCTTCACCAGATACATCTCTGGTAATAGAGGCGTTCTCAGATTTTCTTGTTATTTTATCAATCTCGTCAATATATATAATGCCATACTGGGCACGATCAACATCAAAATCAGCCGCTTGTATAATTTTAAGCAGAATGTTCTCCACATCCTCACCTACATAGCCCGCCTCAGTAAGTGCCGTTGCATCTGCAATAGCAAAAGGAACATTAAGAAGCTTGGCTAAGGTCTGAGCCAAATATGTCTTTCCTGAACCTGTAGGCCCCATCATGAGTATATTACTCTTTTGAAGCTCCACATCCAGATCCTTATCTACCATAACTCTTTTGTAATGGTTATAAACTGCCACAGATAACACTTTTTTAGCCTCATCTTGTCCTATTACATGCTGGTCCAAAAAACTCTTAATCTCAGCCGGCTTAAGCAAATTAATATCCGTATCCATAGCTGGATCTAAATCGAACTCTTCTTCAATGATTTCACTACATATCTCTATGCATTCATCACATATATATACTCCAGGTCCGGCAATCAGTTTTCTGACTTGATCCTGCGTCTTATTACAAAAAGAACATCTAAGTTGCTTTCTGTCATCTATTTTTCCTGCCATTGCCACCTCACCTCAATCTCTCTGTTTCTACAAAAATGCATAGTCTTATCTGCTTGCCAGTATTCCATCGATAATACCGTATTTTTGGGCTTCATCCGCACTCATATAAAAATCTCTTTCAGTATCCACTTCAATTACTTCAAGTGGCTTACCTGTGTTTGTGGCTAAAATATCATTAATCTTTTTTCTAGTCTTAATTATGTTGTCAGCTACAATCTTTATGTCCGAAGCCTGACCTCTTGCACCGCCTGATGGCTGATGAATCATTACCTCGGCATTAGGTAGCGCAAAGCGCTTTCCTTTTGTACCACCTGACAGTAGGAATGCTCCCATACTAGCTGCCATACCTATGCATATAGTTGAAACATCACATTTAATATAGTTCATAGTATCATAAATCGCCATTCCTGCGGTTACAGATCCGCCCGGACTGTTAATATAGAAGTTAATATCCTTTCCCGGATCCTCGGATTCTAGGAAAAGCAGCTGTGCCACTATTATGCTGGCAGCTGTATCACTAACCTCCTCACCTAAGAATATTATTCTTTCCTTTAATAGTCTTGAAAATATATCGTAGCTTCTTTCACCACGGCTAGTTTGTTCTATGACATAAGGTACTAAACTCATACTAATATCCTCCTTTTAGTTTGTAATCAGATTCGTTCACACTGCACTTATCCATGCTAAACACCTCATTTATATGACTTGAAAATCATGTCATTTAAAATGTGTTGTTCACCATGAACTTATCCGCTAAACATGAATACTATACTTCCTTAGCTGATTCAGTAATAAAATCAACGGCTTTTTGTACCGCGATATCTGCTTTTATCTGTTCCTTTTCATTATCGCCAATCATTTCCTTAACCTTCTCTAATTCCATCTTATACATGGAAGCCATTTCACCAAGCTCCTTCTCAAGCTCTTCCTCTGAAACCTCAATACTCTCAGCCTTAACGATAGCTTCTAGAACAAGACGACTCTGTATTCTCTTCATAGCTTGCGGCCTTAAGCTTTCAATAAATTTCTTCGCGTCCATTCCTGTAAACTGAAAATACTGCTCAAGGGACAATCCCTGATGCTGCATTCTCTGTGCAAAATCATCTGCCATCTGCCTAACCTGTGATTCAACCATTGGCTCGGGAATGTCCATAGTTGAATTCTCTATAATCTTGTCAACTATTTCATTTTCCTTGGCAGTCTCTAATTCCTTCTCTTTATTTTCCTTTATTGTAGCCTTAATATTTTCCTTGTATTCATCTAGAGTATCAAATTCTGATATGTCCTGCGCGAGATCATCATCCAGAGCGGGAAGCTCCTTAACCTTGATTTCATTTATTGTAACCTTAAATAGAGCAGGCTTTCCTGCTAATTCCTTAGCATGGTACTCCTCAGGAAATGTTACATTTACCTCCAGCTCCTCTCCCATGGACTTTCCAATTAGCTGCTCCTCGAAGCCATCAATAAATGAATTGGATCCAATGGTAAGAGAATGGTTCTCTCCCTTTCCGCCTTCAAAGGGAACATCATCTATAAATCCTTCAAAATCAATAACTGCAATGTCATCCTTCTGAACAGGCCTGTCATCGATCGTTATCATCCTGGAGTTTTGCTCCCTTTCCTTGTCAATACGATCCAAAACCTCCTCATCAGTCACTGACGCTTCTTTCTTTTCCACTTCAATTTCCTTGTACTGACCTAATGTAACCTCTGGTTTTATCGCTAGCTCTGCAGTAAAGATAAATGACTTTCCCTTCTCTATCTGCACTACATCTATTTCCGGTCTTGATACTATATCAAGCTCACTTTCAAGTGCAGCCTTTTCATATGCCTCAGGAATAATCTCATTAGCCGCATCCTCATAGAAGACACCGGCACCATACATCTTCTCTATTATAGCTTGAGGTGCCTTCCCTTTTCGAAAGCCCTGAATATTATATTTGTTCTTACTCTTTTGAAATGCCTTCTCTATGGCCTTATCAAACTCCTCTGATGAAACCTCTATAGTAAGCTTAGCCATATTTTTCTCTAGTTTTTCAACCTGTAAACTCATATTAATTTCCTCCTAATTACTCTTTCTTCTATATTCATACGCAGCTTATAGCTCTTAAAAATATATCTTAGTATAGCAGATTAGAGACTCAAATGCTATTATTTATTTTTAGCTTTAAATTGTATCAGATATATAATGAAATATCAAGACTCATTACTCATTTATAATATGCCCCCGCTCTGTAATCTTTGCAATTATCTGATTAACTGTGTCTGTGCATAGCTCATCTGTATTCGCTTCAGCCATAACGCGAATTACAGGCTCTGTTCCGCTTTCCCTCACAAGAATTCTGCCATCCTTACCAAGCTGATCTCCAAGCTCTGTTATATAATCTGCTATCACGGAATCATCACTAAAGGCTTTCTTATCCTTTACTTTTACATTTACCAACTGCTGAGGGAAGATGCGAATTTCCTTACATAGCTCTGATAGCGACATCTTACTTTCAAGCATTACTTCCATGATTTTTAAGGATGTCAGTATTCCATCACCTGTTGCGCCATGCTTACTAAATATAATATGTCCCGATTGTTCACCGCCAAGCGAATGTCCATTGGCCTGCATGTTTTCGTATACATATTTATCTCCTACCATAGTCTGTACATAATCAATGCCCTGTCTCTCAAAAGCTTCATAAAGTCCCATATTTGACATGATTGTAGTAACTACGGTATTGTTCGCCAGATCATTTTTCTCCTTCATGTACACACCACATATATACATGATTAAGTCTCCATCTATAATATTGCCATTTTCATCCACAGCCAAACATCTATCTGCATCACCGTCATAAGCAAAGCCTACATCTAGCTTGTTTTCGATGACATGATTCTGTAAATTCTTCATATGGGTTGAGCCGCAATCTTTATTAATATTAGTTCCGTCGGGATCACTACCTATTACATAGGTTTTAGCACCGATAGCATCAAAAACACCCTTGGCGATAGAGGTCGCCGAGCCATTGGCTAGATCCAACCCCACCTTCTTACCTTGAAACGAACGAGTTGCCAATGATATGAGATACCCAATATAACGATTCCTGCCAATAGCATAATCTACTGTTTTTCCGATGTTTTCACGGGTCATAAGCGGTATATTATCTTCATCATTGTCTATGTATGCCTCAATTAGATTCTCCACATCTGCTTCAAGCTTGCATCCACTTCCATTAAACACCTTTATGCCATTGTCATAAAAAGGATTGTGGCTTGCTGATATCATAATTCCACAATCAAATCCTTCTGTCCTAACCACATAGGAAACACTAGGTGTAGATGTCACATGGAGCAGATACACATCGGCTCCACTGGCTGTTAATCCTGCCACAAGGGAGTACTCGAACATATAGCTAGACCTTCTGGTATCCTTTCCTATCACTATATTAGCCTTATTCTTTTTTCCATAGTAATTTCCCAGAAATCTTCCTACCTTATATGCATGCTCTACAGTCAAATCTACATTGGCTTCTCCTCTAAATCCGTCTGTTCCAAAATATTTTCCCATATTTATTATATTCCTTTCTTCCTGTTGATTTTCATAATGACACAATATTATGTATATGTAAATGTAGACCAATAAAATACTATGGCCCCATAGCCTTTATTCAACTCCACTATATATTCTAACATATACTTATAATAATTGAAAAGGAAAATATTAAAACGGTATCAGGTATACCTTAAATAGATACCTGATACCGCTTTCTTCTGTCGGCTAAGCCAGATTTTATATATTATTGTCCAGACTGACCTGACATAGCTTGTTCCTGACTACGGATCATACGTCTAACCATTTCACCACCAACAGAACCATTCTGTTTGCTAGTTAAGTCACCGTTGTAACCCTGTTTTAAAGGAACACCAAGTTCGTTAGCAACCTCCATCTTAAAACGATTAAGAGCTTCTCTTGCTTCGGGAACTTCTGCTCTGTTAGAACCACTATTATTACTTGCCATAATTTTCACCTCCGTTATGATTATCAAAGCAATCCATTAACAAAATCAATTGTAGGTTCGGCGGTTTGAAACCGCATATGAGTTTTGTTTTTGTTTTGCCTGTAATCATATTGTTAGCAGAGATGTTCATTATTATGATGGTAATTATTGTACCTATAGCCAAAGCTTATGTAATTTATATTTTTTTCAATTATGTCTAATTGACAGAGATGACAAGGACTTTTGGATAACCAATGGCAATCTCCATACCCTTTCCCTTTACTGCAGCCTTTACTAAGCCCTCTGCTAATTCACCCGCATAATATGATACTGTATCTTGATCCATGCTTCGAAAAGCAGGTATAAAATCACCAACGGCTTCCTTCCTAAACTTTATTCTTGATCTGATTCTCTTAACAGCTTGTGCAGTCTTAACCCCACTTAAGCCTTCTGTTATTAAAATGTTTTTACATACCTCACTTGGAAGATAATAACACCCATACTCAATGGAGTCATCTAAGATTTTCTTTTTTAAAACCGTTTCATTATTATTCATTGTAATGAGTATCCCCTCTCTTACTTTTATTTTACTGTAAATATATTCCATTTTCAAACATTTGTCAACCTTTATTACTATATTTGTGACATAATTTATCAAAACAGGGCATATATTTGTAGTAAATGGGGGATTTTATTTAAATTAAGCGAAAATTAACGGATATGGAGCTTTTACATATAACATACTGGATACGGTCTAATATCACAAATTATTATAATACTATAGATAGGCTTTTTATCATATAAATATAGAAAAGCTATATAATGGAGTGTTTGAATGCTTTCTATTTTATCATCTCTCAACAAACTGATTTGGGGATTACCTATGCCCATTCTACTGTTTGCTGTTCATATATACTTTACTATACATCTAAAAGGAGTCCAAAAGCATATTGGGAAGGCTATACGCTTATCGGTAAAGCCGGATACCCATGGTGAAGGTGATATCAGCGGATTTGCATCATTAACTGCAACCCTTGCTGCTACTATTGGAACCGGAAACATAGTTGGCGTCTCTACAGCTGTTGCTTTAGGGGGTCCGGGTGCCATATTCTGGTGCTGGCTCACAGGCCTCCTTGGAATGGCAACCTCCTATGCAGAATGCTTCCTTGGTGTCCTTTATAGACGAAAAACTAAGGATGGTACTTTTATAGGAGGTCCCATGTATGCTATTGAATATGGTATGGGCAAAAAATGGTTAGCTGTCTTATTTTGCTTTTTCACCTTGATTGCATCATATGGTGTGGGCTGCTCTACGCAAGCACGGGCAGTTACAGAGACTGCTAATACTCTGTGGGGATTTCCAGAATATATAATTGGTATCTTTATAGCAATTATTGTAGGGCTTGTTATCGTAGGAGGTATTAAATCTATTGGAAGCATCTGTACAAAGTTAGTTCCCACCATGGGCTTTTTCTATCTATTTGCATGCATTATAATATTAATTATAAATAATAATTATATTTTGCAGGCTATATATACTATCTTACGCTCAGCCTTTCTTCCATCCAAGCTACCTGCTGCTGTAGCAGGAGGTTTTATCGGTGGTAGTCTTAAGATAGCAGCTAGATATGGAATAGCCCGGGGGCTATTTACAAACGAAGCAGGTCT
>CAZODB010000007.1:6733-14797 GCA_964578425.1 uncultured Herbinix sp. | reverse complement strand
ATCCCTTATGGCCTTTGCCATAGCAACCTTAATAGGATGGTCATATTTCGGCGAAAAGGCTGTGGAATATCTATTTGGCAAATCTGGCATTAATACTTATCGCTTATGCTATATTGTCATGATCTTCGTAGGCTCAGTCATGTCCCTAAGTCTTGTATGGGAACTAACTGATTTTGTAAATGCTTTTATGGCTGTTCCTAACCTTTTATGTCTGCTTGTTTTACGTAGAAGGATAGTTCCATATAAATGATAGACTGCAGTAAGACTTTGGAGCACATAGGTATGTAAAACCACCTATGTGCTCCTTATATACTACGGCACTTTTATTCTATATATAATACCTATACATGATACTGTCTGCAATTTTTTTCGCAGTATCTTTATCCATTAGCTTATTTATGAGCGAAAGCGAAAAATCAATAGCTGTTCCTAAACCCTTTGAGGTGGTCACATTACCATCCTCTACCACATCATCACTTTGAATGATACTATCAGTTAATTTGCTCTCAAAACCTGGATAGCAGGTAGCTCTCTTTCCTGCCAATATGCCCTTTGCTCCCAGTACACTCGGAGCTGCACATATCGCTGCCAGGTTCTTATTCTTCTTATGGAACTCTTTTAGTAGGTTGCTCAAGCCTTCATGCTCCATCAGATGAGTTGTACCTGGCATACCACCAGGAAGCACTAATAAATCGGCATCATTAAAATCCGTCTCTTCAAATAATGCATCTGCCAACACACTTATATTATGCGCTCCTTTTACCTCGATAACTCCGCTTATAGATATCATTGATATCTCTATTGCAGCTCTTCTAAGTAAATCAACTACAGTTAATGCCTCTATTTCTTCAAATCCATCAGCAATAAAAATATATACCTTTGCCATAGTGGTTCCTCCTTCTATATGTTAAATTGATTTTAATGGAATCTTTCGTTATTTATATGAATTCTATAGACTACTAACTACTTGTCCATATCCTAAGCTTATTATAATAGAAGGTGCTTCTGTAGGCAAGCAACAGAAGCACTCCTTCTAATTAAATTGTTTATATTGTATTATGTTATCTAAAATTAATTGTTTAATACCATTAAGCTAGATACACCCACATTCTTAAGTGTAAGCATCGGTTTACAGCTTGTATTTCTCTTTGAATATATATCTGGACAAACTTCCAGTACGTAGCAATCGTCAAAAGGAACCTCAAATTCGAAGCAACCACAAGGACCTACACTTTCACAATATAATAGGGCTTTTTCTTCATCACAAACCTTATAAAGCTTTACGATATAGTTATGATTATGACAGCAGGCACAACCCCATATACAACCAATTATTTTGCCTGGTGTTATTTGGCACTCCCTAGCCTTTTCCTTTACTGATATATTACGATAGACTACCCTGGTTCTTGTTCTTTGATAAGGTATGGGTACTCTTACAGGGTAAGGCCTATACTTTACTTTCGTTTCTGCTGGGGGACAGATTGGACAGGGTTCAGGAGTAGGACATGGGGGACATACAGGACAGGGCTCTGGTGACGGACATGGTGGACATGCAGGACAGGGCTCTGGTGTCGGACAGGTAGGACAGGGTTTAGGTGTCGGGCATGGCTGACAGGGCTCTGGTGTCGGACAGGCAGGACAGGGTTCAGGTGTCGGACAGATTGGACATGGCTCAGGTGACGGACAAGGCTCAGGTGACGGACATGGCGGACATTCTACAATAGGCCCAGTTACAGGAGGAGGTATGGGAACAGGTGGTACAGGTCTAGGGGCAGGAGCTGGAATAGGTATTCTAGGAGGAGTAGGCAAAGGTCTGGGACTAGGAATCTCGGGCGGCGCAGGGGATAGCCCCTCACATATCACATCACCCACAAAAGGGAAAAGATGAAATTCAAACCCACTCCTAGCATTTACAGCAAAGGATCCAAGGGCTACGTTACCGCTTACATGGCCACCTGTCTGATGTCCATGAAACATGGCATTAGGTGCGAGTATGCTTCCCCAGATAGCTGCCGGTACCTCCATATAGATATTTGTTGCATCCTCGAATACATATAGAGTACGGTTAGCTAGATTTTCTGCTCCCCAAAGCCCATATTGAAGATGTGCATTATTACCGGTCTTTATTATTACAATTGCTTTACTTCCCTCCGGTATTTCAAAACGCAATTCCTTATTCAGTATTCCATTAGGTCTTGCATCAATTATAAACACATTCTGTTCTGGGTCATTACCTCGAAGGATTTTCTCATGAAAATGATCAGCCACTGTACCGTTTGCACTAAGGCCTGTGATACACTCATGATAATAAGTAATGCTTTCTCTGGCATCACTAAAAAATCCTGCTACATTAGCACCGATTCTTCCGGCAGGTATATAGCGAGGCACATCATAGCTTGATATAGCATAATGTGTTCCTCTATCACTGGGAGTCCAGTACTGACTTCCACCCGGTGCTTGATATAATTCTTTTAGCTCTTGTACCTGATCAGCACTACTGTCCTTACCTATCATATAGGTACTTCCGGCTGCAGCTCGAAAATTACCAGCTGCCACCACATGGCCTATTACAACTAGCGGTCCCTGCATGGCTACATTTCGCCCAACCAGAAACCTGACAAAATTAGGACTGTATCCTGTTCCCGAAAGATTTGAATCATTACCATAAGCAAGAGATAGTCCTCTGGGACTGACAAAGTCTCTTCCTACTGCAAAAGCACCTTTTGTATCTACAATATTATTGGCATCACCAAAAACTATTGCATTAAAATAAGTGGCAATTCCAAACGGCTGGCCCGCTATGTCATACCAATTTATATCCTCATAAGGTATTCCGGCGTATGAATAACTGCCGTTTATTTGATTGTTAAACATAGAAACCTCCTTGAAATGCAAAATACTTGCACCCAATATTCTCAATTCAGTTTATTCATAAAAAATATAATAGTGCAGGATTTTTCTTTATTCTTTAGTCAGGAATTAAAACAGATGTAGAGAATTAGATTAGTGAATCCTATGAAAGTACTAAATCAGAAATATATAGTGTGGGCATGGAGCGGGCGAAAGGAAATCAAACAAAAATAAAGAGGTTTACTTGAAGATGTGGTGCTCAAATTTTTTAATATCCTCTTCATTTCCAACAACTACGATTACATCATTTTCATATAATATAAGCTCTGGAGTTATCTCAGTTGTTGTCTTTTTATCATGTACTAATGCAATAATATTTAGCTTGAATCTCCTTCGTATATCTGTCTCTAGTACAGATTGTCCGGCCAGCTTAGAAGTCAGCTTTAATTCAGCTATGGAAATATTGTCGTTTAAAGCAATATAGTCCATGACTCTTGAGGATATTAGCCTGTTTGCCAAACGGATGGCCATGTCATGCTCAGGATAGATTACTTCAGCCCCTATTTTCTCAAGGATAAGGCCTTGCTCAGGACTGAATGCTTTAGCAATGACTCTAGAAACTCCCATACTTATCACATTTAAAGTTGTTAAAATACTTGTATCCACTTTTTCGCCGATACATACTATTACAGTATCGCAGTTCTGAATTCCTGCCTCCTCTAAGGCCTCCTTGGTTAATTCACTTACTACAAATGCATTCTCAGTATAGCTTCTGATTTGTCGTATCTTGTTGTCATTATTGTCAAGAACTAATACTTCTCTGCCTGCTTCTGCAAGAGTTGATGCAAGGGCAAATCCAAAGCGCCCTAGACCTATAATACCAAATTCAATAATCGCCTTATGTCTTAACATCCTATCCTTCCCCCTAACCTATAGTTAAATTCTCTTCTGAATAATTAATGTTTGAAGCGGGTTTATAAATCCATATAGAGGCCATAGTCAAAGGCCCAAGCCGACCTATAAACATAGTCAAAATAATAATGATCTTGCTCGCTACGCTTAGATCTGGCGTAATCCCTGTAGACAAACCTACAGTACCAAAAGCTGAAACAGTTTCAAACAATAATTGTATAAAGGAGTAGCCAGGCTCCAGTATAGATAGAAGCAATGTATCTATAACAATCAGTGCTGTCGCCAGTAGCGTTAACAAATAAGCCTTAATAATAAGTGAGCCTGCAATTCTTCGTTTAAATGCTACACAATTCTTATTCGTTGACATACTATATGCACTCCTAAAAAGTACAAAAGCAGTAGTTGTCTTTATACCACCACCAGTAGATCCCGGAGAGGCTCCAATAAACATCAATATTATAAGTGCAAATAATCCTGCATTAGTGAAACCCGAAAGCATATATGTACTAAAACCTGCTGTCCTTGCAGATGTACTAAAGAAAAAAGCACCAAGCCATGTGATATCCTCTGTAAATTTTATAAGAAGGGTTCCGATTAGCAATAATATTCCGGTCATGGTCAGCACAATTTTAGAATGTAATGACAGCTTCTTAAAGGAACGCTTTGATATAATCTCTTTAAACACAAGAAAACCCAATCCTCCAAAAATAATAAGTCCACAGGTGGTCAGGTTTAATAGAATATTATCCTGATATGGTATGAGGTTTTGTAGACCCCCTAATATGTCAAATCCCGAGTTATTAAATGCTGCAACAGAGTGAAAAAGGCTTATTCCAATAGCTCTTCCGATAGGAAAGTCCTGCGAAAACACAATAAAGCTTAGTATCGCCCCAATAATCTCAAATGTAAGGGTAAGAAACAGAACTGATTTAACAATTCTTACAATACCCTTCATTGAATTAAGGCCTAGTGCCTCCTTCACCATGATTCGGTCTCTAAAGCTAACTTTTTTTCTTGCCAATAGAATAATTCCCACGCCTATGGAAGAGACACCCAAACCACCAATTTGAATAAGCAGTGCAACAATTATTTGCCCAAAGGCATTAAATGTATCTGCTGTATCTATAGATATCAACCCTGTTACACAGACAGCGCTGGTCGAGGTAAAAAAAGCATCTATAACTGATACCTTAATCCCTTCATTAACTGATATGGGCAATAGTAGGATTACCGCCCCTAAGGCTATAACGACTGCGAAACCAAGAACAATAATCCTAAGCGGACTTATCTTCCTTAATATTTTCATACCTCTCACCTGATTTATATGATATTTAATAGCAATTTTAGCACCGTGACTTATTGTTGACAATAGCATTATTAAACAAATATTCCTGTCATTTTTACTATACCTATTGTACAATTTTAAGATTAAATCAACAATATTTTCTAAAACACACTAGGGATACATATGTATACCACTAGCTATACACATGTATCCCTTTAATTGAGATGTTATCTGCTTTATATTACTATTAATCTTCCTCTGGTGAATGCACTTCTTCGGAAACTCCTATATATAGCTTAACCTTATCAATTCTTTTATGTTTAACACTCTCAAGCTTAAACACCAGGTTATCAATTTCTATAGTTCTATCATCCTCTTCTTTAGGTATGGAACCAATTTGGTCTATAAGATAGCCTGATATAGTATCGTAATTTTCAGAATATAGACTTAGGTCAAGCTTGTTATTTAACTCTCCTATGGATACTAAACCATCAATTATATAGGTATTGGAATCTATTTTAAGTATCCTTGCCAAACCGGGATCATATTCGTCCTCTATTTCTCCCATGACCTCCTCCACCAGATCTTCCATAGTAACAATACCAGCAAACCCGCCATATTCATTTATCAATATTGCAATCTGCTTCTTAGATTGCTGTAGCTCTCGGAATAAATCTCTTATGAATTTACTATCAGGAACAAAATACGGCTTACGAATAATTGAATCAAGCTTAACATTCGAAGGACCATACTTTACCGCCTCCCTGAGAAAATCCTTAATAAACAGAATGCCTATAATATTGTCAACATCCTCATTATACACAGGAATTCTGGAGTATTTTGCTTTCATAAGTTCATCTATATATTCCTCAATAGGTTCGGATATATCTATGGAAAACACATTTATTCTAGGAGTCATAACTTCCTTTGCCATCTTATCATCAAATTCCATAATGGAATCAATCATTTCCTTTTCCTTACGATTTAATACACCGTGGGCTTGTCCTTCCTTAACCAATGTCTTTATCTCTTCCCTCGAAAGCATTTCTTCAGTATTTCCATCATTCAAACCAAAAGGCTTTGTAACTAGATTAGTTGAAAACGTCAATAGTCTTATAAAGGGTGACGCTATTTTTGATACAAGCCTTATGGGCTTGACGCAAAACATACTAATTGCCTCTGGTTTATGAAATGCAATTCTTTTAGGAACTAGCTCTCCAAAAACCAATGTAAAATAAGATAATATCAATGTGACTACTACAAATGATATCTTTTCACCATACGAAACACCTAAATCTGTGAGCCATTTTCCTGCAGGCCCTGATAGTCCTGTTGCTGCAGAGGCACTGGAAAAGAATCCTGCCAATGTGATTGCAACCTGTATTGTTGACAAAAATCTTGTAGGCTCGTCCAAAAATTTTAGTACAAGCTTTGCACTTTTCTTTCCCTCTTCTGCTAGCTTTCGTACTTTTGATTTGTTGACTGATACCATAGCCATTTCCGCACAGGCAAAAAAAGCATTAATAAGTGTAAGGGCAACCAGAATCATAATCTGAATTCCTATATGATTGGCGCCAGGGTCATCGTCCATTTCATTTCCTCCATTAATTACATTAATTATAAATATGCAAAAATAGTATAGCATATTAACCAACAAATAACACCAACTTAATTTATACTTTACAAACCTTTAACATTTATGATAATTGCTTAATATTGTAATATCCTGATTTATATAATATACTTATAGCACCCTATAATATAAAAGGAGGCGAATTAATGTATAATATCCTAATTGGAGGAGCCGCAGGACAAGGAATTGACACTACCGTATCCATTTTAGAAAAGGCCTTTAAGAGATCCGGGTATTTTGTATATACTATCCGTGATTTTATGTCAAGAGTCCGAGGCGGTCACAATTTTATGGTAATTAGATTTGGTAAAGAAGCAATCACCTCCCATAGCAACGAATTGGATGGTATTATTGCACTTAATGAAGAAGCAATTATGCTTCACAAGGATAAACTGAAGGAGAATGGCTTTATCCTGTGTGACAGTAATTTAAAGGGTGATTTTGATGCTATACGCATCGCCATGGCAGACAAGGCAAAGGAACTTGGCAATCCAAGAGTATCAGGAAGTATATCAGTAGGAGCAATTCTCAAGCTTTTTGGAATTAATCCTGAGTATGTTGACGAAATAATAGAGGCTTCAATTAAAAAGTCCTATGTTAAAATTAACCAGGTTGCCGCCCGTTTTGGATATGACAGTGTGGATACTAAATACCCCCATCAGGGAGGTCAATTTAAAGATTATATGCTTATAAATGGCAATCAGGCTATTTCTCTTGGCGCTATTGCCGGCGGTTTAAAATTCTATAGTGCGTATCCAATGTCACCCGCCACACCTATAATGGAGTATCTCTCAAAGCATAGTGTATCGACAGGGGTTGTAATGGAGCAGGCCGAGGATGAAATAGCTGCTATAAATATGGCTATAGGTGCTTCATATGCTGGAGTTAGATCCATGACTGGAACATCCGGCGGTGGCTTTGCCCTTATGGTAGAAGCCTTAGGATTATCAGGCATTGCTGAGATTCCTGTAGTAATCGCAAATGTTCAGCGTCCGGGGCCTGCCACAGGCTTGCCGACCCGCACAGAACAAAGTGATTTAAAATTCACTATATATGCTTCTCATGGTGAATTCCCAAGGATGGTAATAGCACTAAGAAATCATACGGATTCCTTCTATCAGACAGCCCGTGCATTCCATTTAGCCGACAAATATCAGATACCTGTACTGCTTCTTAGCGATCAGTACCTGGGAGATTCCACATCCACTGTGAAAATGTATGATCTATCAGAGATTGCTAGTAATACACCGATAATATCCTCCGAAGATGATCCTGATTATCTAAGATATCGTATTACAGAGACTGGAATATCCCCAAGACGGATTCCCGGCAAAGGTAATTATTTCGTAACAGCTGATAGTGACGAGCATGATGAAGCAGGATA
>CAZODB010000007.1:0-6633 GCA_964578425.1 uncultured Herbinix sp. | reverse complement strand
CCCGGCTGTGGTAATTTCAGTATCTTAAACTGCTTGAAGACCGCATTGGAGGAACTGGGCAAGGATCCTCATGAAGTCCTTATGGCAGCCGGTATAGGCCAGGCAGCAAAAACGCCTCAATATATTAGCGCAAATACCTTCTGCGGATTACATGGTAGAAGCCTTCCTGCTGCTACAGCTGCAAAGATAGCCAATGAAGGTCTGACAGTTGTCGTTAATACAGGCGATGGTGATTCATATGGTGAAGGCGGTAACCATTTTATACACGCCATACGCCGCAATGTTAATATCGCTCATTTTGTACATGACAATCAAATCTATGGACTTACTAAGGGACAATCCTCTCCCACCACTGCAACAGGGCAGTTAACCAATGCACAAGCGGATGGTAACCTGAACTATCCACTTAATCCGGTTCTTTTGGCTATAGCTGCAGGCGCAGGCTTTGTAGCAAGATCATTTAGTGGTGACGCAAAGCACCTTACAGCCATGATGAAGGAGGCTATATCCTATAAGGGCTATGCACTGGTAGATATATTTCAACCCTGTGTCAGCTTTAATAAAGTAAATACCTTTAGCTATTATAAGGAAAGAGTATATCATCTGGAAGAAGATTATGATCCAACCGATAGATCCAAGGCATTGATAAGATCTATGGAGTTTGGCGATCGCATTCCTATAGGCATCCTCTACCGTGAAGATCGCCCCGATTATCATGAGTTGAATAAGGTACTGGCAGGTAAAGCGCCACTTGTTGATCAAGTTCAAGACCCTAATGCACTAAAGGCATTATTGATGGAATTAGTATAAGTAGATTTGCTTTTTTTATAAGAACATTTGCTGTTTTATATAAAAACATTTGAAAACCGGGTAGATAGCTATACATTCAGCTTCTACCCGGCTTTTGAGATCATGAAGTATAATACTTTTGAAATTTACTTTTACAAATATACGCTAGTTTAGTTAAATACGTTTGACTTTAATTAAATTTAGTCTTATTTTAGTAAAATTGTTTTTGTAAAGTTTAATAAAGTTAACAAAAAAGCAATCTTATCTCTTAATGGAAATAGATTGCTTGCTTTATTTATAATCAACTACTATTCTGGGATTGTGCCACTGCACAGTCTACTGCTAAAGCCACGCAAAGACAGAGAAGTGTATTATCCGGGTCAAATATTTCGAGTTCATAGCTATCTCCCCAGGTAAACCAAGCCTTCTTCATCCTCATGATTTCGTGATTATTATCACCATACATAACATAGTCGTGTGCCCAGAAATTCCCCTCCATGCGCCATGGCAGACCCTCCAATCGATAGGATTGCTTAAAGAAGGTAAATTCCTTGACTACAGTTGCTACTGTAACACCGTTTATCTCCACATAATAGCGAGGAAGCCAAGACATAACCTTCTGCCGTATAAAAGCTACTTCTCGGCCCACATTATCATATATATGAAGTTTTTTTCCCCATGAGAACAATTCACCCTCTGCAGAATACCTAGTAGTACCGTGTTCATCGGCGACATTAAACTTATCTGCCCATGAGAACACCTTTTGTTTCATATATAGCTTCATTTCAATTCTCCTTCCATAATTTATTTTTGTTGCAATATTAAACGGAGAATTTAACCTCTCAAAATAAATTTAATATTTTAACTAATTACAACAGAGGTTTAACTTTCCCTCCAATTACTCTATTTTTTCACTACTTATAACGGAAAATTTACCATCCTTAAATGATTTCCTGGACTCTTCCCACCTGACCATCAGTTAACTTTACCTTGATACCATGAGGGTGAAAGCTACTTTTAGTCAGTATCCTTTCGACTGTTCCGTCTGTTAATTTCCCTGTAGATTGGTCGGCTTTTAATATAATTCTTACTTTTGTACCAATATTTATATCAGATCTGTTTTGTCCGTTCATCTCAACTCTCCTTATGTAATTAATCAGAATTTTCTGTTTGTCTATAACCATAAATCTACAGATTACGTAGGTATTCCTTATAATCACATTGATAATAATCATATTCAAAGCCATCTGGTATCCTAACAAAACATCCAATTGTATTATCACGTTTTCTTTTAATAAGACCTGATACATTCTCATTATTAATGTTACCTTCGGCAACTAGAAGATAATCGTTATCACAAGACAGTACTACTCCGATATGGTCATGCCATGGACTGTTCTTTTGCTTGTTTTCCGGAGGGATAATGTTATTATAGATGACAATATCTCCTCTGGCAGGTGTAAATCCGTCTGCTTCATAGAAGCAGAAATGATGGTCTGTAGCCCATTCATACCAAGTTCCAACCCCTGCAAACCTGTATTTATAAGGAGGCTGCCTTATAGGAAGCTCTAGACCTGCCATAAGTGTACAATGATATACAAATGCTGCACACCAGTAATTCTTAAGCTCATTAAAGGCTGACGGTTCCGGATAATACTTAATAATATCCATAAAAACACTATTATCCTTCTCACCACGGATATTTTGCGATGCAATATCTTCGGCTATATCAGCAAATAAAGACCTTCTGAATGCTTCATCTGTATTAACATACACCTTTTCATCGCTATCAGGCAATTTGACAGCTATTCCAAGCTCCTCAAGCACTTTAAAAAGTCGCGGACGAAAGGGCGTAAATATATGAAAACACGCCTCGTTCATATAGTGCTGTATGGCATCAGCATCCTTTAGAACCTCATCGTATTCATCATGAATATGGGCTTTATCTGAATGGTAGAAAATCGATGATAGGATGATAGCTTTCTCTTCATCTGTAAAGATATTCATAACTCTGATTACTACTCGTGCCATATCAGCACCGCTTATAGCATGGCATAGGCTACTTCCTGTATAGTATGTATAAATGTCATGTAAGAGTCCGCTTATATAAGCCAATTCAGGATTCAAACCTCTCTTAGCAGCAAGCATTGAGCAAAGCTGAGCAACACCATAGGTATGAATAAATGCCATATCCCGCTCCCCTGATGTTGGGATGCTATGAAAAAGCTTGTTAACATATTCTTTAACCCTATCAATTCTATTCATGATTTTGACACTCCTTATAAGCAAAGCACTCAGTAACATGATCATTGACCATACCAACGGCCTGCATAAATGAATAAATAATTGTTGAACCAACGAATTTAAAGCCCATTTTCTTCAAGTCCTTACTTATCTTATCTGATAGAGAGGTGCTGGCAGGCATATCATCATGCTTAACCCAATGGTTTGTAATAGGCTCATAGTCCACATATTTCCATATAAATTTGTCAAAACTCCCGTATTCCTCTATTATCTTCAAATACAGCTTAGCATTATTCACAGCCGCATTGATTTTTAGACGATTTCTAATGATTTTCTCATTTGCTAATAGCTCCTGAATTTTCTCCTGGTCATAAAGTGCCACCTTATAGGGATCAAACCTATTAAAAGCCTCTCTGAATGCTTCTCTCTTATTAAGCACGGTTATCCATGATAGTCCTGCCTGCATACCCTCTAGAATAAGCATTTCAAACAGCTTGATATCATCATGTAGAGGCCTTCCCCATTCATTATCATGATAATCTATGTATATGGGTATATCTCCTGCCCATATGCACCTGGTTTTTTCATTCATAGAATCTCTCCTCTATTCGATTGCAACCTTATAATATTCGTGCAAAGGGTGTCATATCTCTTTGTATTACATCATAACGAATTAATTTCTTTTATTCTGAGGCTGCTTCAACCAGTATCGTATACCCTTTCCAGACATCGGTTCATTTTCATATCTCGGTATAACATGTAAATGGGCATGAAATATCTCCTGACCTCCTACACTATCTACGTTCCAACCAATATTATAGCCTTGAGGTTTATACTTTTTATCTAAATATTGCTTAACCTCTTGTAATAACTCAAACGTTGATTTCCATTCATCTTCGGATAAATCAAATACTGTTTCTCGATGTTCCTTAGGAACTATTACTCCAGAGCCAATTAATATCTCTTGTGGCTTCTGTAAAAACATGCAATATTTATTACTTAAAACTATTTTTTGTTCTAAATCATATTCTACTGAACAAAAGATACAATTCGTCATAGCTTATATCTCTCTTTCATGTTTCATTAGCTTTAGTAACTATACTCTCTTTCCTGTATCTTAAGACATTTCATATATTATACATCTTTAACCATATGATTGCTAACGCGGCCAGCTTTGTTGGCACTATACTACTATTCGTTATTATATCATTCATTATTTTTTTCGGCTATTTTTTCTGCCAACTCATGCAGATAGACCCAACGCTCCATCTTGTCCTCTAGCTCTTTTTTAAAAGTATCTTTCTGAATCATCAGCTCCTGCAGCCTGATATAATCACTTGAGGCATCTTGAATTACTACCTTTAATTCATCAATTTTCTGCTCCAGTCCAGAAATTTCAGCATCTATACTGTCGAACTCATGCTGTTCCTTGAATGAAAACTTGAGTTTTTTATCAGGTGATTGGCTTCTAACCCTTTCAACCTCATTCGACGATTTCTTTGGAGGAGCCGTATCAATGGTTTGCCCTATATATTCGAAAAAATCACCTAGGCGTTTTTCAATTGTTCCATTACTACTGAAAACAAATCCAACCTCTGCAACCTTCTCTAGAAAATACCTATCATGGGAAATAACTATTACAGCGCCGTTGAAGCCATCTAAGTATTCCTCAAGAATAGTCAATGTCTGGATGTCCAAATCATTGGTTGGCTCATCCAAAAGTAATACGTTTGGTGCCCGCATCAAAACTCCTAATAAATAAAGCCTCCTCCGTTCTCCACCTGACAATCTGCCTATGGTATTCCATTGTAGGTCTGGTGTGAACAAATATTTTTCAAGCATCTGCGATGCCGTCACAGTACCTTCTGGTGTCTCAATTACTTCCGCTATATCTTTGATATAATCAATCACCCGGCTATTCAAATCCATCTGAGCGGTGTCCTGTGAGAAATATCCAAGCTTTACGGTTTCGCCAAGCACAACTGAGCCTGAGTCTGGCTCTAGCTCACCGCTTATTATCTTCATCAAAGTTGATTTACCGCAGCCGCTTTTCCCGAGAATTCCAATCCTCTCATCACGAAGAAGTGTATGATCGAAATTGCTTATCAGCTGCTTACCACCAAACCCAATGGAGATATCTTTAATCTCAACCGTCTTTTTACCAAGTCTACTCGATAAAGATGATAGCTCTAGCTTAACTGTATCAGAGGGTCCGCTTTGCTTATTGAGCGCCTCAAAGCGAGCAATCCTATCCTTACTTTTGGTGCTACGTGCCCGTGGCCCACGTTGCATCCACTCTAGCTCTTTACGTAAAAGGCTTTGCCTTTTGCGCTCGGATCCCATTTCAATTTCCTCACGTTGCGCCTTGAGCTCAAGATATGCCGAGTAGTTTGCCTGGTAGCTGAATAAGCTACCGCCGTCAATTTCTACTATTTTATTTGTTACTCGTTCCAAAAAGTAGCGATCATGGGTTACCATAATAATAGCGCCTTGATATTTTATGAGATAATTTTCAAGCCACTGCACCATATCCATGTCAAGATGGTTGGTTGGTTCGTCAAGAATTAACACATCACAGGGGTGTATCAGAGCTTTCGCAAGCTCCATGCATTTTATTTGGCCACCGGATAAATGTCCGACCCGCTTCTCAATCTCCGTAATACCAAGCTGTGTAAGTATCTTTTTTGCCTCAAATTCCTTGCTCTCTCTTAGGGCTGGGTCATCGGAGAATATGTGTTCCAAAACAGTTAATTTTTCATCTAATACCGGATTTTGTGGCAAATACTGAATACGAATACCTGAGTATTTAGTAACTATACCTTCATCCGGCCTTTCGACCTGTGCCAAAATCCTGAGAAAGGTGGACTTACCGGTCCCATTCACTCCTATTAAACCAATTTTGTCGCCCTTGTCAATATATAGAGAGACATTATTAAGTAATACTTTTTCACTATAACTTTTTACTATTTTTTCTGCTGAAAGTAACATAAAACTCTAATACCTCACTTATATTTGTCTGTCTCTAGGCATAAATAAAGCAACCAATTTCTAGTCTATTACATCATCCTTAAGTCAATCAACCTTGTAATCCTTTTGACTGTCTGTCCATATCTTCAACAACGATATCATAAATCTCACCAAGAGAAGCACAGTACTCTAGCACTTTCCAAGGTTCGTTTGTATGAAAATGAATCTTAATCAATTCTTCATCACCTACTGCTAACAAGCAATCCCCCTTTAAGTTCTTATTAAAATAATCAGTAACTGTATCTTCATCCAGGTTATTTCCTTCAATTAATAATTGTATATCATATTTAAATTCAAGCATGTTTTGTTTTCCTTTCAAAATTATTTTGTCCTAATAATCTAAGATTGAACCTTTCACGATTAAAGTCACGAGTGTTCTTCTTGTATTTATAGAATAACAAATATCAAATCCCTACATTGTATATTTTAACCTTGTTTCCCTTATATGTACAGTCTCAAAAGATATTGCTTTTCTGAACAAAAATAATATTTTGCAGACATGCCTAAAATCTATCTAATGTCACTTAAGTAAATTAAGATAACAAGAAAGAGTTTCGCTTGCGAAACTCTCGC
>CAZODB010000006.1:20636-23578 GCA_964578425.1 uncultured Herbinix sp. | reverse complement strand
AGCCAAAATTCTTTGTTTATTAGAAAAATATATAGTTACTATTTCTTTTTCTTTTTGAGTACGCCTGCTCCAAGTGCAGAAGCAATAGCACCTATTCCAAAGTATAATCCGAGGGAAGTAACACCAGTTTTTGGAGCATCTCCTGAACTAAATACTAAGGTTTCGAATACAGAATTGTCCTGCCATGCATTCATCAGATCGCCGTTAGTATGTAATGTACAGTTTCTCTTTCCACCACTGGCACAATTGACCTGAAGGGTAAATAGAACAGTTTCACCTTCAACAGCTGCATATGGTACCTTAAACTCTACGTTATAACCTACATCTGTCTTTAATACCTTGACTTCGGATGCTATAGAGCCATCAAAGGATTCGCTCACTGCATATGCCTGCATAAGTTGGTCCTTATTCTCGAATCTAAATTCTACGCTGTCTTTTTCGTAAACATTCGCATTTGCATCATCTAGCTCACTATCAGCTACTTCTACGATGAAGTATATTGCTTCTGCATCATAAATTGCCCAAGCGCTTGCTGCTGTTCCATCTGCTTCACCATCGGAAACCGCATCCATCTTCATCTCTTGTGCTCCTGCATAGGCCTCATCCTTGATGCCATCAATTACTGCCGTCCCCTTGCCTGCATTCCAAGAAGCATTAGCATCTGCCATAGCTGTAGCAGTAAAACCTAAAGCCAAAACACATGCTAAAACTAAAGTATAAATCTTTTTTAGTTTCATTAATTCATTCCCCTTCCTATAATATGGTATTACGCCTATATTTTAACATTATAAGTCTAATAATACAAGCAATAGTTATGGATAATTTATAATATTTATAGTTAAGAAAAAACCCATAATTATTTTCCTCTTTCTACGGAGACGATATCATTATTGCTCTAGCTACAAATCCAAACAATGAAAAGTTCATACCAAGATGTGGACTTTTTTTATTCCTTAAGAGATAATAGTAAAAGACTTATTATTTGGCCATAACACTATAAAACAACAAAGGATATCTAACATGAAGAAGAAGCTTAGCTTATTATGGACTTTATTTTCCTCCACCTTCCTCCTAAGTGCCTTTACATTTGGGGGAGGTTTCGTAATTGTGCCACTGATGAAGAAAAAATTCGTAGATCAGTTAAAGTGGATAGAGGAAGAGGAGATGCTGAATATGGTTGCCATAGCCCAGTCCTCTCCTGGTGCTATCGCGGTCAATGCTGCAATAATGGTGGGCTATAAGATAGCCGGTTTTTGGGGAGCACTTATATCTACTCTTGGAACGGTTCTTCCGCCTCTAATTATATTGACTATAATTTCTTTTTTCTATCATGAATTTAGGGATAATCAATATATTAGTGCAATGCTTAAAGGAATGCAGGCAGGGATTGCAGCGATAATAACAGATGTGGTATTTAGTCTTTCCAAGAGCATCATAAAGAAAAAGCAGATTCTTTCCATAGCTATGATGGTAACTGCCTTTATTGCTGTTTTATTTTTTGATGTCAATGTAATAATAATCATTCTGATATCAGGTCTATTAGGTGCCCTTTCAGCCTTATATCAAAGAAATAAAGAGGGGAGGGACGGACTATGATTTATTTGGAATTGTTCATAAGCTTCTTGCAAATTGGATTATTTAGTATAGGCGGGGGCTATGCTGCCCTACCTTTGATAAAGGAGCAGATTGTAGATCTTAACGGCTGGCTTACTATTGCTGAATTCACAGACCTAGTCACCATCGCAGAGATGACTCCTGGACCGATAGCAATTAATGCCGCATCCTTTGTGGGTAATCGAATTGCAGGAATAATAGGCTCAATAGTCGCAACACTTGGATGTGTGATACCCTCATTTATTATAGTGATTATATTGGCAAAGATTTATTTTCGGTATAAGAAGCTGAAGATAGTTAGTGGAGTTCTAGATGGCCTACGTCCTGTAGTCGTTGCACTTATAGGCTCTGCCGGAATATCCATTCTAACCTTGGCCTTTTGGGGAGGAGGGGGCATAACCTCTAATATTGGAGATATAAACATAGTAGCAGTAATAATGTTTTTGACGGGATTATTTATCTTAAGAAAATGGAAGCCCAATCCCATATTTATTATGCTGGGCTCAGGACTTATTGGGATGCTAGTGTATCTGCTATAGAGTAAGACCATAGATTAACAAAGCTAGGGAGCTCCCATAATAACTGGGGCTCCCTAGTATATTTTAAACTGTGTTGACATACCTTTTATTTGATTTTTATCTTAGCATTAGCTGGAATGGATATAACCTGCTGCAAAGGCTTCCATACAAATACCGCAATGGAGAAATCCACTAAGCTATGAAGGAAGGTTCCGACGCCTACTAGCAGAACAACCGAGATAAGGAAGCCTTTCTCATAGTAGTTACTGGAAATGCCACTAACCCAATAAAAATAAGCTACAACTGCAACCTCGGCAGCCCCATGGATTAATGATATGAATATAGCAAACAAAGAAGTGCTTTTAAACGAGTGCAACATATGGCTATTCTTTTTAAGTATAAAAGCACCAATCAGTGAAAATATCAAATGTGTCAAGGCTCTAAGGACTACAACTATGGGAAAGCCCGAGATTAAAAAGCCAAGGGTTGATACCGATGCCACGAAAGCCGCCACAGTCGGTGAAATAAACATTGCTATAATTACAGGTACATGGCTAGCTAATGTAAATGAGGCAGGCTCCAGTCTAATACTGGGAAATGAAAGTGGTATTAGAACACCTAGCGCACATAGAAGTGCGGATATAGTCATAATCTTTACTTTATCTTTATTTATATTTGTCATATTTATCACCCTTCTTTGTTGACTTGATAGCTGTCTTGTCAGCTGTATTATAAGTGATTATTTTGACAATGTCAATAACGAAATAAGGGTACCAGTAACTTGTACGAAATAAGGGTACCAGTAACTTG
>CAZODB010000006.1:17371-20536 GCA_964578425.1 uncultured Herbinix sp. | reverse complement strand
ACGAAATAAGGGTACCAGTAACTTGTACGAAATAAGGGTACCAGTAACTTGCGGGTTAGGTCGATTATTTCGACATAACCCGACAAGTACCTGGTACCGAATTAATTTAGACCCATCCGCGGAGCTTTACAGCTTCAGCCACACGATTGATAGAAATAACATATGCAGCGTCTCGCGTATAGAGATTATCTTTCTGTGCGAGATTATGAACAGCATGGAAGGCGGTCGTCATTTTCTGGTCAAGCTTTTCGAGAACTTCCTCCTGGGGCCAGAAATAGTTCATATTGCATTGTACCTGTTCAAAATAGCTACAGGTTACTCCTCCTGCATTACAGAGAAAATCAGGAACTAGATATATTCCTCTTTCTTTAATAAGCGTGTCACAATCAGGAGTTGTAGGGCCATTGGCACCTTCGCAGATAACCCTTACCTGCTTACTGACATTTACAAAGGTTTCAGGAGTTATTTGGTTTTCTAAAGCACATGGAAGTAGGATATCTACATCCTGGGCAATCCACTGATCTCCATCAAGAAGTTCACAGCCAAGATCAATAGCCTTTTGCTTATCAATCGTTCCAAAGGTATCCTTAATACCTACCATCTGCTCGATGTCAATACCACTTGGCTTACGATAAGTATATGCCTTTTTATCATTGTTATCCCAGCAGGAAATGGCGGTTATCTTGCCACCCATACTTGTGTAAAGTCTAGCAGCATACTCAGCAACGTTACCAAAGCCTTGCAGACTGGCACTTGTAGATGCGATATCAATCTTCAATTCTTTAAGTGCTTCTCTTAGGGTGTATATCACGCCATATCCAGTTGCTTGGGTACGTCCAAGGGAGCCGCCCATTCCAACGGGCTTACCTGTTATGGCACCGGGATTATGCTGTCCTGATATAGCCTCATATTCGTCCAGCATCCATAGCATATGCTGTCCATTAGACATAACATCTGGTGCAGGTACATCAGAATTAGGTCCGATGTTTTTAGCAAGCTGTCTTACATATCCACGGCATAGTCTTTCCTGCTCCCCCTTAGACATGGTGCGAGGATCGCAGATAATGCCGCCCTTTCCTCCGCCTAAGGGTATATCCACAACTGCACATTTCCATGTCATCCACATAGATAGAGCTCGGACAGTATCAACTGTTTCTTCGGGATGGAAGCGTATACCTCCCTTAGCTGGTCCTCTGGCATCATTATGTTGGATTCTATATCCGTTAAAAATCTTTGTTGTTCCATCATCCATTTTCACGGGAATAGTAAAGTGAAACTCTCTGCTGGGTTGTCTTAAGAGCTCGCGGGTTGATTTATCTAGCCCGATTTGGTCTGCTACTTGGTCAAATTGTTTTTGTGCTGATTCATAGGGGTTGTAAGTTGTATGTCCCATATTATCCCTCGCTTTTCATTGTTTATTTTAATTAATATATTCTTACTTATACTTCGATGCAGTAATGCACTGAAACGCTATGTTATTTATTCTATACTTATTAGTGGGATATTGTCAATATTTATATAAGAATCAGTAATAATTGAAAAATGAAGTCTGTATACTTGTGACTGGTGGTTCACATATGAAAGATTACTGTGTGCATTATTTTTCTATAAGCATGATAGAAGATAAGTTAACTATTCTTTGTGAAAATCTTACACTTGTAGTATTTTATAAAGACTTTTATAATGTAGGGTGTAACGAATGATTATCACTTAATGAATGAGGACACTATGAGAATAAGAAATAGAAATTTAAATCTAAGACAAATTGCTGATTCAGGCCAATGCTTTCGAATGAATATGATCTCGGAGAATAAGTATAGCTTAATTGCATTTGGCCATTACATAGAGCTTGAGCAGCTTGAGGATGAGCTTATAGAGATATCCTGCAGTAAGGAGGATTATGAACTAATCTGGAAGGATTATTTCGATCTAGATTATGAATATGGCAGGATAGTTGACGAATTAGTAGGCGGCTCCGATGGTTTTTTAAGAGAAGCTGCCAGATACGGAAGAGGAATACGAATACTAAGGCAGGATTCATTTGAGATGCTTATAAGCTTTATCATATCTCAGAATAAGAATATCCCATCCATCAAGACTTGCATAGAAAGAATAAGCGAGACTTACGGAGAACACCGCAAGGACAAGGAATACAATATAAGCTATAACACATTTCCTTCTCCATATGTACTGGCTGAGGCGAAAAAAGAGGATCTTCGCGCCTTAAAATTAGGCTATAGAGATGAATATATTATAGGAGCTTCCCGTGCGGTAGTAATGGGTGATATAGATTTAGAAGAGCTTAAAGTATGTAGCCATGAGGAGGCAGTAAAAGCTCTAAAGACTATTAAGGGAATTGGTGACAAGGTAGCCAATTGTATTTCGTTATTTGGTCTGCATCATATAGAAGCGTTTCCCATAGATGTCTGGATGAAGAGAGTCTTGTCAGAATATTATCAGGATAGATTTGACCCCACGCAGTATAAGGGATATGCTGGTATAGTTCAGCAATATATGTTTTACTATATCAGGCACATTCATGGGGCATAGAAACAATTTTATTAAGCTAATATATTTGCTATCACTACAAACCATATTACTTTAGCTTTTGTTATGCAGAAAACTGAAGTTAATACCCTTCCTTTCGTCTGTCACTACGAAGCTGCCTTCTACGAATTCCTGCTTCCCACTCTGCATGGTCGGACTCTGTCTCAAGGATAAGGCGAGGAACCTCGGTAGGCATCTCCTTCTCGCCTATAGCCACCATAACAAGATAAGCCCTGTTGACTACATTCCTGGTACCGGAAAGGTGATCCTCAACGTAGGTGTCTACTCTAACCTCCATGGAGGTTTTACCTACATAGGTTATTCTTCCAACTAAGACTATTATATTATTAATATATACACCGGCCTTAAATTGTAGATTGTCAATAGCAGCAGTGGTGACGTCATGCTCACAGTGGCGTCTGGCTGTTACAGCAGAGACCTCGTCAATCCAAGCTAGAAGCTGTCCACCAAAAAGTCGGTTAGTACCGCTTATATGGGACGGCATAATTATATGAACCTGTTCTGTTATAGAATCTTTTACAAGTTTCGCCTTCATTCCATCACTCCTAGATATATAGTAAATAACGACAACTAATAACGGAGTGATTTCACTCCCTA
>CAZODB010000006.1:9431-17271 GCA_964578425.1 uncultured Herbinix sp. | reverse complement strand
AATAACGGAGTGATTTCACTCCCTAGATATATAATAAGCCTATTCTATAACGACAGTCTTAAATTAGCAAGAACTATATCTATATGATATAATAGTATTTGCATTTTAGTGGATTTTTAAAAATGTCTATGCAATAAAATATTTTATGTTATAATAGACTAAGCATTTATTGTTAAATATTTTAGAAATGGAAAGGAATGAATATTATATGGCATTAGTATCAACAAAGGAAATGTTCCAAAAGGCTTATGAAGGTGGCTATGCGATAGGAGCATTCAATGTAAATAACATGGAAATAATTCAGGGTATTACAGAGGCCGCAAAGGAAGAAAATTCACCTTTGATTCTTCAGGTTTCAGCAGGAGCAAGAAAGTATGCAAGACATAGCTATCTTGTTAAGCTAGTTGAGGCTGCTTTAATTGAAACAGATATTCCTATAGCACTCCATCTAGACCACGGTGATGATTTTGAAATATGTAAGGCATGCATTGACGGAGGCTTTACATCAGTTATGATTGACGGTTCAAAGCATAGCTTTGAAGACAATATCAAATTGACTAAACAGGTTGTTGATTACGCTCACGATAGAGGCGTTACTGTAGAGGGAGAGCTTGGTAAGCTTGCAGGCATAGAGGATGATGTAAATGTAAGCGCAGAGGATGCTTCCTATACTAAACCCGAAGAGGTAGAGGAGTTCGTATCCCGTACTGGTGTTGATTCCTTGGCAATTGCCATTGGAACAAGTCATGGAGCATTCAAATTTAAGCCAGGTCAAAATCCTTCACTACGTTTTGATATTTTAGAGGAAATCGAGAGAATACTGCCTAATTTCCCGATTGTTTTACATGGTGCTTCATCAGTATCACAGGAATATGTTAATATCATTAAAAATAACGGTGGTTTACTGGAAGATGCAATCGGTATTCCAGAGGATATGCTTAGAAAAGCTGCAGGCATGGCAGTATGTAAGATTAACATTGACTCTGATCTAAGACTGGCATTTACCGCAGGTCTCAGAGAACACCTTGCAAATAATCCTAGTCATTTTGATCCTAGACAGTACTTAACAAAGGGTAGAGATAATATCAAGGCTTTAGTTAAGCATAAGATTGTAAATGTATTAGGTAGCTCAGGGGCTTTAAAATAATTCATAGAGACTAACTACTAGTGGCATATAGGTATGAACCTCACACACCGATAAAATACACGGTGTATTAATGGTTATACCTATATGCTATTTTGTTTATTTTGTAGTAGCCCTTTTACTAATATCATACACTATCACAACCATCATCTATGCTTTATCAGGTCTTCCA
Organism: uncultured Herbinix sp.; assembly: GCA_964578425.1. Lineage (GTDB taxonomy): Bacteria > Bacillota > Clostridia > Lachnospirales > Lachnospiraceae > Mobilitalea. Next base: position 15,955 of record CAZODB010000006.1, on the reverse strand, counting down.
ATTCCTCGGGATGAAGAGGAGGTGAGAATACAAAGCCTTGCACTATATCGCATTTCTTTTCTTTCAGTAATGCAAGTTGATCTTCAGTTTCCACGCCCTCTGCGACTACTTTGATTTTTAAGCTATGGGCTAGTGCTATGATAGACGCAGCTATACTGGCATCCTTTTTACTTGTACATATATTATCTATAAAGGATTTATCAATCTTTAGTGTATTTATAGGCATCCTAGTTAAGTAATTTAATGAAGAATACCCTGTTCCAAAATCGTCCAGAGATATTTTAACACCTAGATTCTGAATATTATGTAAAAGCTCTGTTGCATCCATGATAGAAGAAACAAGAGTACTTTCTGTAATTTCCAGTACAAGATATTCGGGTGGCAATCCTGTTTCATCTAAAATATATGATAGAAAGTCTATAAGACCCGGACGATTAATTTGAACAGATGATATATTAACTGAGACATATCCAGGTGAAATCCCTTGGTCAATTAGCTTTTTGCTAAAGTTGCAAGCCTCTCTAATTAACCAAGCACTAAGCGGTATAATTAGACCACTTTCCTCTGCAACAGGAATGAATTCCTCAGGAGTTATAAAGCCTAATTGATCACTACGAATTCTCATTAATGCCTCAAAGCCTATAATAGAATTTGTCATCAGCTCATATTGAGGCTGATACTGAATATAAATATCTTTGTTCTCAATAGCTCCTCGTAGGATATCAATAATACTTGTATTTCGATTAAGCTCCTCCTCCATTTTTGAATCAAACAGAGTGTATTTGTTTTTACCTGTATCCTTAGATCTATACATAGCTATATCAGCATTCTTTATAAGTGCATTAGGTGATAAGCCGTTATCAGGATAGATAGCGATCCCTATACTCATGGATAAATATATGGATTCACCGTCAAGTTCTATAGGATCCTTAAAGCGACCTAATAAACCTGAGGCATGATCTAGAGCCTCATCCCTTGATTTTATGTTCTCTCTAAATAATAAAAACTCATCTCCACCTGCTCTGGCCAGCATACCGTTTTCGCCAAGAGTGGTCAATATCTTAGCTGTGTGTATAAGAAGTGAATCACCATACTCGTGACCAAGTGTATCATTTACAGTCTTGAAATTGTCCAAGTCAACAAAATATACCGCATGAGACTTGTTAGACCCAGGGGAGTCTATAAGAGCAGAATTGACATAATCAAGAAAAGCCAGCTTATTGGGAAGGTTTGTCAATGTATCATGATATGCAAGATATTCTATGTGGTCATAATTATTTCTAAGCTGTTCCTCATTAGAGAGAAGCTCCTCATGCATGGATTCCAAATCTTCATAATTGGTTTTAATAATATGAAGCATTTTATTAAAATTCTTTGATAACTCACCCAGTTCATTTTTGCTTTTAATATTTGATTGAACAGAAAGATCGCCATCCGAAGCTGTTCGCATTGCATCCCTAAGTTCGATAATAGGCTCAGTGTATTTTTTTGATAAAGAATGTGCAAATATTATAATAACAACTAAAAATACAGCACATATAAATATAAGAAAAACCAGTATAAGGCTGGTCATGGACCATATCTCAGACACATCCTGTTTAACCAATAAAGCCCAATCCAATTCTGGAATAATACTATAGCCATATATTTGGTTAGTGCCGTTATAGTAGTGTTCGAGTGTATCGCTGGAATGTACTTGACCTTTGTTATAATCATTTACAATGTTTTTAAGATGTGCGGAGGCGGTTTTAGTTCCAATAAGAGACTCGTCAGGATGATAAAGTATATCGCCGTAGAGATTTAGTACTATAGCATGTCCTGTTTCTCCAAAGGTTATGGCATCAAGGAAATTATCAAAATATGACAAGTGTAATGTACTAATCAAATAGCCCATAGGAGGCTCATTAATATCAGCATTAAGTATAGGATAACCAATCTCTATGGAACCCTCTTTAAATCCGCTGACACCTACGGCGGGTTTTTTAGTAGCAAAAAGATAGGACAGAGTTAAGTTCAAACTGCCATCATTCTCGATAATATCCATATCAGACCCAGACACAGCAAACCAGTCCTTATTATATAATGTAAGGTCTTTACAATATGGGTTAATCTCTTTTCGATCCTGTAATAGTTGGTCTACGGTGTTAATCAAAGAGGAACCCTCAGGATAGCTATTATCTAAAAGGGATATTAAGCTGTTATCAAGGGAGAGCATGCTAATCTCGGTTTTATGGGTTTCAATCATAGCCTCAAGCCCTGAACGATTAAGTTCGGCTGCCTTTAGTAAATTAGACTTTTGTGTTTCTAGTAGTCTATTTGATAATAATCCCTGTACTATGATTGAAATAATCACAACTGGAATTATTGAGGATATTATCAATATGGTACGCAGAGATTTTTTAATAGACATATATAGACCCCCGACAGTATAAATACTTTTTATAATAATTATAACGACACATTTATTCTACCAATTTTACCAAAAAATTGCAATATGTTTATATATCTAATAAGGCGCCTGGAAGGTATTGCGCTTTTATTTATAATGATTTTATAGTTGAAAATAAAACACATTCAATGTATACTTGTAATGTTATAAATATAGTGATGCAAAATTTCAGAAGATTTATTTGGAAAGTGGGAGTTATGTATAGATTAATCCAGCAGGATGGATGTGCAAAAAGCGGAGAATTACAAACTGTACATGGAGCCATACAGACCCCAGTATTTATGAATGTTGGTACTGTGGCTGCAATTAAGGGAGCTGTATCCACTAGAGATCTTGAAAGTATCGGAACACAGGTACAGCTTTCAAACACATACCATCTTCACGTCAGAACTGGTGATGATATAATAAAGAAGATGGGTGGGCTTCATAAATTCATGGGATGGGACAAGCCCATTCTGACAGATTCTGGTGGGTTTCAGGTGTTTTCTCTTGCTAAGCTAAGAAAGATAGAGGAGGAAGGAGTTTATTTTAATTCTCATATAGATGGAAGAAAGATATTCATGGGGCCTGAGGAGAGTATGCAGATACAGTCAAATCTTGCATCTACCATAGCCATGGCCTTTGACGAATGTCCACCTAATCCGGCAGAACGGTCATATATGGAGAACTCTGTTGATAGAACTACAAGGTGGCTTATTCGTTGCAAAAAGGAGATGGACAGGTTGAACAGCATTCCTGATACCATCAATAAAAGGCAGATGTTATTTGCTATCAATCAGGGTGGAACCTATGAGGATATACGGATACGGCATGCTAAGACCATAGCTGAGATGGATTTTGATGGTTATGCAATAGGAGGTCTTGCAGTTGGTGAAAGTCACGATGAGATGTATCGTATTATAGAGGAGACTGTGCCTTATCTTCCTGTAAATAAACCCGTATATCTTATGGGAGTCGGAACACCGGCAAACATATTGGAGGCGGTTGATAGGGGAGTGGACTTCTTTGACTGTGTATATCCGTCCCGTAACGGAAGGCATGGACATGCTTATACGGGACTAGGAAAGATGAATTTATTTAATGCCAAATTCGAGTTAGACGACAAACCAATTGAAGAAGGATGCGAATGTCCTGCCTGTCAGTCCTATAGTAGGGCATATATAAGGCATTTGCTTAAGGCAAAGGAAATGCTTGGAATGCGACTATTGGTGCTCCACAACCTATACTTTTATAACCATATGATGGAGGAAATACAAGTAGCCATAAGAGAAAAACGTTATAAGCAATACAAAAATCATAAGCTTGAGGGCTTTAAGCAATATAATGATAAATAAAACTTAACCTAGGAGGTAATAAATGTGAATGAATTTATAATGTTAGCAGAACCAAAAGCGGGAGGCGGTTTAGTATTACTGGTTGTTCAACTCGGTATATTAGGATTATTATTATATTTTATGATGATTCGTCCCCAGAAAAAGCAACAGAAGCAGATGCTGGCAATGCTTTCAACCTTGGAGAAAGGCGATAGTGTGGTAACTACCAGTGGATTCTACGGAGTGGTGATTGATGTAATGGAAGAGGTTGCTATCGTTGAATTTGGTAATAATAAAAATTGTAGAATTCCAATGAAGAAAAGCGCAATTACAGAAATTGAAAAGACTAACAAGGAAGCATAATACTTTTTAGACATTTCTATATAATGAAAACTAAAGGGCTACTATATATATCCTATAATGCACCCTAAAAGAAGACCATATCCTAATATGTATATTCGCAGCGGCACTAGTGACCGATGAAGACATACATATCAGGATGTTGTATACTTTTACGGGTACGTGAGGACATACATAGTAGCCCTTATTTCTTTAAAGAGCCATGCTATGACGGAGCCATTAAAATCGGTTGTAGCTGTCGTCCATCCAATGCATTTTCAATAGTAGGCTGTATTAAGTCAAAATGTGCAACAATCGAATGGGGCTTCCCCTTAAAATTATCCTGGCCAAAGGGTACAAAGTAAATATTCTTTGAATTTATCAAAAGTCCTATATTCTTAAGGTTATTACTAAGGGCATCATTAGTGGAGATGGCTAGGATAACAGGCTTATTATTACGAAGCAGTCCCTTTGTAGCCATTAGGACAGAGGAATCAGTTATTGCATTAGCCATCTTGGCTAGAGTATTACCTGTACAGGGAGCTACCAATATGGCATCAAGTATATTATTAGGACCTAATGGTTCGGCCTCGATAATTGTTGTTATGGGATCTTTACCAGTTAACTCTTTGGCTTGTCTTAAAAAGTCAACAGCTTTACCGAAGCGTGTATCGTTTTTATGTGATTGTTCTGAAAATATTGTATATACATTGGCATTTTCTCTCACAAGCCTTTCAATTTGGGGAAAGACCTTATCAAAGGTACAGTATGAACCGGTGAGAGCTATGCCTATATTTTTTCCGCTTACATTCATTTAACCACTTCTTTCTATTAAAAGAGCTTCAATTTCATTCACTAGTATATCTGCGGATGATTTTGGAGCAACCTTACCGGGAAGGCCAAGGCACAATTTTGCATTTATTCCATGATTAAGTGCATACTTATAGTCGACTCCTCCAGGGGCAGATGCAATATCTATAATGACGACATCCTTAGAAACTAATTTCAAACTTTCCTGATCTAGCACAAGAGAAGGGATGGTGTTAAATATATATTGAAAGGTAGGTAACAAGGCCTTTATATCGCATAATTTGACAGTAGATGTACCTGATGCATATGCATATGCCAGTGAATCCTCACCCCGGGCAGCGACTGTAATATGTGCGTTCATACCCATAAGCTTGGTTACAAGAACCTTGCCACAGCGACCGTAGCCAAGTACAAGACAGCTGCTATGATGAAGATTTCTGTCACTACTTTTGATTGCTTCCATAATAGTACCCTCAGCAGTAGCAATAGCATTCATTATAGCAATTTTGTCACATTTCATCAGGTCATAGCAAAAGGCACCTTTTTTATTACATGTGTTTACCATATCTGAAGGAATCAACCCACCGATGAGTATATGATCCTTATTTAAAAGACGAGTGATGGTATTATCGGAATTGCAGGCTCTGCCCTCAGATATTGTAACAAGATCCTTGGTTAAAGGAATAGGACCAATCAGCACATTGCATATCCTCATCAATTCGTCTAGACTACTGGCTTCGGTGTGGTTTTTATGAGATATCTGATGGTGTAGCTTATATGAGTATAGGCTATAACCCTTGCTAAGAAGGGATAATGCCATATACACCTGTCGTTTGTCGCCGCCGAATATACCAATCTTCTTATTATAAGACACCTTATACCCCTCCTTATGTGACATTATATGATTTGAAGGTGGAAATGTTCTTTATCCTCAAGTATAAAGGTTAAAAAAATTATACTTTTCTTATAAAAAATAAAGTAGAAAATTATTGAAAAAGCAAGCAAATGCTTGACAAGAAATATTTTATATGATAACTTAATAAAAGATACAACTGATACGAAAAGTCGATTTTTCGTAATAGAAATCTGTATACTATATAGGAAAAAACCAATGAGATATACATGAGGCATACTAGGTCGTCAGTATTGACGACCTTTTTAGACTAGACAGGTTGAACTATACCATTTAACTTTAGCGCATTGCAGTAGCGCAATTTACTCCATACTTACCAGGGAATTGCTTCCTGCACTAGTTTTATCATTGTTTTTTACAACTACAAAAGAGGGTTACCTATTAGGTGGAAGATCCGAATTATAATGATTAATTATAATGAGTGTCTTTCTCTTATTTGTTTTTAGAAACAAATAAGAAGTATTATTTATTAGATATATTTTAATATTAAATATATAAAAATTAAAGGAGGAGAAGTTATGAAGAATAAACTTACAAAAAGCATGCTTGTACTGATGATGGCAATAATAGTAGTATTTTCAGCAGTAGGCTGCAAAAAGAAAGATGATACTGAACAACCGGACACAAATGTACCAACAACAGCACCGGATGATAAATCGGATGATAAATCAGATGATACTAAAGAACCAGTAGAGGTACT
>CAZODB010000006.1:0-9331 GCA_964578425.1 uncultured Herbinix sp. | reverse complement strand
CGGATGATAAATCGGATGATAAATCAGATGATACTAAAGAACCAGTAGAGGTACTTCCCGATGTTCCTGCTAACAGATATGACGCTACAGTTACACCTAGAACAGGCAGTAATGAGACAAATCCGCTTGTTGTTAGCACAGGAACTTTGGACGGCAAGTTCAGTCCCTTCTTTGCAACATCAGCTTATGATGTTGATGTGTATGAGAGAGCACACCTTGGTCTTCTTTATTATAACAAACTTGGTGCGCCTGAGGCAGGCATTGATGCTCCCAGCTATGCTTATGACTTTACACAAGAAATAAGTGCTGACGACTCTACATCCACCTATACATTTGTGCTGAAGAACAAGCTTACCTTTAGTGATGGGGAACCAATCACAGCTAAGGATGTCCTATTCTCCATGTATGTACTTAGTGATCCCATGTATGATGGTTCTTCCACATTCTACACTATGAACATACAGGGTATCAATGAGTATCGCCTGCAGACTAGTGCGGATGTACTTGAAAAAGTTGATGCCATACTTGAAGCAGGTATTCAGCCTGGTGATGATGGTTCTATGGTTATTAACCCTGCTGATGGTGTAACAGTAGAAGAGCAGGAAAAGTTTTGGACTTACTTGGACGAAGCTGGTGCTGGCTTTGCCCAGGAAATTATTGATTATGTCAACACAAATTATCCAGCCTATATTGAATCCTATTTTGCACCATACACCCCAGATCAGGTATCTGCCAGCTCTAATATGCAGGCGGCATTTGGAATGGTTATGTGGGGATTCGGCGAACTTGATGAAGCTGGTGCCTTTATAGATAGCTTAGGCAATAAATATGATTTAGCGACAGATACAGTAGATGCAAACATTTATTGGGAAAACATTCTTGCAGGCTACGGCTATGATTTAAGTGATGCAGGTATTAATGCTGAAAAAGCTGGAGAATTGACCATTCAGGATTATATTAAGACAGCATATATTTCTTCAGAAGGACAGCTTGAAGAAGGAGTTAAGAGCATCACCGGTATTACTTCTGGTACAATGGTATCTGATGACGGTGTTGAAAGAGAATTTATAAAGGTCGTACTTAATGGCGTAGATCCTACAGCGATTTTTAAATTAGGCGTCATAGTTTCTCCCCACCACTACTACACTGAGGGATATACTGGCACACTAAATGATTTTGCTGTAGATACTGGCAATAAAGATTTTATGGCTTTCTTGAAGACAAAGAATGACAGGCCTTTAGGAGCAGGACCTTATGTATTCCAGGAATACAAGGACAATGTAGTTACCTATACAGCTAATGATAGTTTCCTACTTGGATCACCCAAGATTAAGACCTTCCGTTATCAGGAAATTGCATTAGGTGCTGAACTTGATGCTACTAAGACATCTACAGTTCATTATTCCGATCCTTCTGCTTCAATGACGGTTATAAATGACATTACAGCCGGAGCGGGTGACTTTGCTAAGCTTAGCTACACATTGGTTGACAATGATGGTTATGGCTATATCGGAATACAAGGACAGGCAATACCAGAGTTTGAAGTTAGAAAAGCTCTTGCACATTCTATGAATGTACAGTTATCAGTAGACAATTACTATCAGGAGTTAGCTAGTGTAAACTATCGTACCATGACAAAGATACTATGGGCATATCCAGATAATCCTGAAAATCTCTACCCATATGACGAAACAGGTGAGACATCCAAGGCATTGTTCTTGGAAGCTGGATACAAATATGACGAAGCAAGTAATATAATGACTTATCCAGATGGTCATGAAAAAGCTGGAACACAGGTTACTTATAAGTTTACATTGCCATCAGAAGCTAAGGATCATCCAGCAGGCTCTATCTTTATCGATGCACAGGCGACTTTGGCAAAAATCGGAGTAAAGGTTGATCTTGAAACTGATCAGAATCTTCTAGGTAAACTGCCTACTGCATATGATTCAGGAGTCCAGGTATGGGCAGCAGCATGGGGCAGCGGTGGTGTTGACCCAGATATGTTCCAGATTTGGCATTCAGATCCCAAGGTAAATCAGGGTACTTCATCAACCGGTCTCTATTATCTATTTGAGAATGGTTCAGATGAAGAGAAGGCAATGCTAAATGAGCTGAATGATTTAATTATGGCAGGTCGTTCTACAATCGACACAGAAGAACGCAAGGCCATCTATAGAAGAGCATTAGAGCTCTCCACAGGACTGGCTGTAGAAGTTCCGACCTATCAGAGAAAGAATATGTATGTATTCAATAAGGATGTTATCAACGTCGATACACTCTTTAGTGGCGATGATGTAACACCATTCCAGACTCCAATATCCTTTATATGGAATGTTGAGTTAAACTAAGGTTTTTAGAAGCATAGATAATAAGGGTACAAGGCTTATTATAAGCCTTGTACCACTTCTTAAGGAATAGAGGGTTAATATGTGGAACTATTTACTAAAAAGGATAGCATTGGCAGCTTTGATATTAGTGGGCGTTTCTATTTTGATTTATATGCTTACTATGCTTATGCCTGCAGATTATATCGATAATCAGACATCTGCAGCTCTCCAAAGTGGCGCAATGACTAAAGATGATGTCCAGCGCTTGAAGGAATTGTATGGTCTAGGCGACAAAAGCTTTACAGGAATTATAAAGGGCTATACAACATGGCTAAAAGGGGCCATATCTGGTGACTTAGGTCATTCATTTGTATATGGTAAAGCTGTTACAGACGTAATATCCGACTATATCTGGATTTCTTTCATGATTGCATTTATATCATATATTTTACAAATCATAATCGGGATACCGATGGGAATTAAAGCTTCTGTAAATCAATACAGCACTTACGACTATTCGGTGTCGGTATTTGCTATGATGGGTGCGTCTTTACCCTCTTTCTTTTTGTCTGCACTGCTTATGAATGTTTTTTCTATAAGATTGGGTATTTTCCCACTACAGGGCTTGACTACAGCGACTAAGATTTTTGCATCCAATGCGCATTTTCAAATTTTCATGGATAAAGCCTGGCATTTAGTCTTACCTATATCTGTCCTAACACTACTGGGCGTCGGCAGTACTATGAAATATACTAGAACCAACATGCTGGAGGTACTGAATTCAGACTATATTAGAACTGCACGAGCCAAGGGATTATCCGAAGGGACAGTAACCTACAAGCATGCCTTCAGGAATACCTTGATTCCACTTGTTACGTCTCTATCCGGTATGCTCCCTGGTCTTTTTGGCGGTGCTATGATAACTGAGACAGTATTTGCAATACCTGGAATTGGATATATGGCTTTAAGAGCAACCCTGCAAGGAGATATTCCTTTTATTATGGGCTACAATATGTTTTTAGCCATCCTAACAGTCCTTGGTATGTTAATATCGGATATTATGTACATGGTGGTTGATCCCCGTGTCAAATTATCATAAGGGAGGATAAGATGGCTTTGTTAAAAAATGAAAATAAGAAAAAACAGAATTATACTGACCACCTAGACTATACTGAAACAGAAGCAGAACAGAATTTTAGAGTTATATCTCCAAGTCGTATGGTGGCTAAAAGGTTTTTCAAGAGCAAATTATCCATTGTAGGTCTTGTGATGATTATATTTGTATTTATATTCTCCTTCTTTGGACCGATAATTATAAATGCTACTTGGGGCTATAAAGAAACTGAAGTGTTTAAAATAGAGCGAATTTCAGATATGGTTACCACCGCCCAGTTTACTGGAGCAGATGGAAAGTCATATAATTATTATGATAAATCCCAGACGCAGGTCATTTTTAAAGCACCTCCATCTTTAGACCATTGGCTTGGTACAGATACGTCTGGTTTTGATATATTTACCCGCCTCATGTATGGCGGTCGTATTTCATTGACAATTTCCTTTATTGTTATTATTATTGAAATGTTTTTGGGAATAGTTCTCGGCGGATTGGCAGGTTATTATGGTAAATGGGTCGATCAAGTAGTTATGAGGCTTGTTGATATATTTGCCTGTCTTCCAGGTATGCCTATACTGTTGGTTCTTTCGGCGGCGATTAGCTCTATTGAAGGTATACCGGCGGAGCATAGAATTTATTATCTTATGGCATTTATAACTTTGATGGGCTGGACGGGATTTGCTCGTGTAGTAAGAGGGCAGATACTTATGCTAAGAGAGCAAGAATATATGATGGCAGCTGAAACAACTGGAATCAAAGCAATAAATAAGATTTTTAGACATCTTGTTCCGAATACCATGCCACAGCTGATTGTAAACGCAACCTTGGGCTTGGGAGGAGTAATTCTCTATGAGTCAACACTCTCTTATCTAGGGCTGGGTGTTCCCTTTCCAAGGGCTGCATGGGGATCTATGATAGCACTTGCAGATCCTTCCAGAGGACAGGAGATTCTGGCGAATTACCCGAACATGTGGATACCGGCAGGTCTTCTTATAGTGATAACAGTTTTAGGCTTTAGCTTTATAGGTGATGGCCTTAGGGATGCATTTGACCCTAGAATGAAAAGGTAGGTGATACCATGGGATTATTTGACAAATTAAAACGCGGCAAAATAGAAGGCGTTGACAATACTACTTACCTTACGTTAAAGGATGAAAGACGTATTAGTAAGGATAATAGTAAGATTATTAGAATGTATGAGAAAGAAAAGAATAGAAAAAATGTGGATGAAGAGGAATATCTCACCAAGATGAGGGATCCGTCCAATGTTGTAGAATTTGATAATCTTCATACCTACTTTTATACAGACGTAGGAACTGTAAAGGCTGTGAACGGTGTCAGCTTTGATATACCACAAGGTGAAATTGTGGGCGTAGTAGGCGAGTCCGGATGTGGTAAGTCGGTTACCAGCCTTTCACTTATGCAACTTGTTCAAGCACCAACGGGACAGATTGTTGAGGGCAGTATTCGCTATCAGGATATAGAAGGAAAATGCTATGATATTACAAAGATGCCCAAGGACAAAATGCTAACAATACGTGGTAAGGATATAGCTATGATATTTCAAGAGCCGATGACCAGCTTAAATCCCGTATTTAAGATAGGTTATCAAATGGATGAGGTAGTACTGCTTCATACTGAAGGGGCTACAGCTGAGTCGGCAAAAGCGAGATCCATAGAGATGTTGAATTTGGTAGGTATAGCCGCAGTGGAAAAGGTCTATGCAAGCTATCCTCACGAGCTTTCTGGCGGTATGCGCCAGCGAGTAATGATAGCAATGGCTCTTGCCTGCGACCCTAGGCTCATTATTGCAGATGAACCTACAACTGCATTGGATGTAACCATTCAGGCGCAGATATTGGAGCTTTTACGTGAAGTTAAGGATAGAATTAATGGTAGCATCATGCTTATTACCCATGACCTAGGGGTAATCGCCGAAATGGCTGATGTTATGGTGGTTATGTATGCGGGAAGGATCATAGAAAAAGGTACTGTTCAGGAGATATTCCATAATCCTAAACATCCCTACACCATTGGGCTTATGAAGTCCAAGCCTGGAAGTCATAATAAAGAAGGTGATAGGCTGTATAGTATTAAAGGGCAGGTACCTAACCCGATCAATATGCCGGACCACTGTTATTTTTACAACAGATGCGATAAGGCTATGGCCATATGCTCAAAAGAATATCCGGATATGATAAGATTTTCGCCAACTCATTTTGCTGCCTGCCATCTATACAATGAAGACGGAAGTGGTAAAAGTGAAGAAGAAAAGGAGAGGAGGTAGTTAGTCCTGGCTATTAAGAATAAAGAAAACAAGATGACTAAAGATGATATATTAATTGTAAATAACCTTAAGAAATACTACCCCGTCTCCAAGATGTCCCTAAAAAAGAATAGGGCCTATGTAAAGGCAGTTGATGATGTTTCTTTCAGCATAAAGAGGGGAACAACAATGGGTCTTGTAGGAGAATCTGGTTGTGGTAAAACTACTGTGGGACGGACGATTTTAAGACTTCATGAAGTAACAGACGGTAATGTTGTATTTGACGGTAAGGATCTTACCGAGGTTTCTTCTCGTGAACTCAGAAAAATGCGTCCACAGATGCAGATGATTTTTCAGGATCCCTACTCTAGCCTATCACCCCGCCTTCCTATTGGGGAGATTATAGGAGAAGCAGTCAAGGAGCACAATATTGTACCAAAAGATCAATACAGATCATATATATTAAAGGTAATGCGGGATTGTGGTCTGCAACCCCAATATTTTTACCGCTATCCTCACGAGTTTTCTGGTGGACAGAGACAAAGAATAAGTATTGCCAGAGCTGTCGCATTGAATCCAAAGTTTATCATCTGCGACGAGCCGCTAAGTGCATTGGATGTATCCATTCAAGCACAGATTATCAATCTTATGAAGGATCTGCAAGAGCAGTACGGTTATACTTATTTGTTTATTTCACATGACCTATCTGTTGTAGAATATATATCTGATACTATTGCTGTCATGTATTTGGGAAGCATAATGGAAATGGGAGATAAGAAGCGAATTTTTGCTAACCCGATGCATCCATATACAAAAGCACTTTTGTCTGCAGTACCGGTATCCGATCCGGATATAAAGATGAATAGAATTATCCTTAAGGGAGACATTCCAAGTCCCATTAATCCACCCTCAGGATGTAAGTTCCGTACTAGATGTCCTAATGCTATGCCCATCTGTGCTGAGAAAGCTCCAATACTGAAAGAGTATGAAGAGGGGCATTCGGTTGCTTGTCATCTATATAGTCAAGAGTAAAGATAGGATGAGATTAATGAGAAAGAAAAAGAAAAAGAAATATGATGATTTCGTAGATGATGGTCGAGTCATTGCCAATATGAATATAGATGGCATGGCACGTTCCAGCATTAAGAGAACCGCCTTTGATGAGTTTGGTAAAACCAGGGAAGGTAAGGAGAGCAGGGAGAAGATCAAGCTTTCAAAGAGTGAACGTAGAAGCATTATACTCGGTATAATAGCTTCATATGCTCTTTTTGCACTTGTGGTATTCGGTGCATTTGCGCTCTTCATACTGTTTTGCATCAATGTTTGGTTTAAATAGAATTCTGTAATATATGTATCAGGTAGGAGGAAAATCAGAAATGATAAATAATAAAAAATTGCACCGTATAATACCTATCATTATTATCCTCGCATCCTGCTTAATTTTAAGCTCTTGTGGTGTAAAGGACAAAGCCGTAGATCCGAGCGAATGGGGCTACGACTGCACAGTAACTTATGATGCATTAGGCGGGACAATTAATTCACGTGAAATACGTGAGACTTATTATATGAAGAACTCGTATATATTCATGCCTTCGGGTTCTACCAACATGCTGATTGAGCCTGTCAAGGACGGATTTATTCTGGCTGGGTGGTATACAGCCAAAGAGGATTTCAAGGATGCCAATGGGGATGTTATTGAACATAATTTTAAGGCAGAGGATAGATGGGATTTTGACGAGGATAGGGTACAGGAGGATATAACTTTATATGCAAGATGGATTCCTCAGGGTAAAATCGATTATGTCGATGCTTTAACAGACAAGGTGATGTTTTCAAAGAACATAACAGAGGAATCTGCGGTACAGGAGCTATCAAGTGCAGCAGAGATGCTAATTGCCAAGAGTGGGTTCTCCTTTGATGGTTATTATACCGATAAGGCCTTAGCTGTTCCTTATGATTTTACTGAATATATCCATGCAGAACTAATCCCTTCAAATGAAGAAATTTATGAACAAATACAAAGGGAATTTGCGGATTATATTAATAAAGTAAGTTATGTAAAGCCTACGGATGATGAAGCGATATCTGACCAGGATACTTCTGATTTATTTATAAATAAGCTGGGTTATGAAATAACAACAGCGGATGAAGAGATCAGAACAGCCATTCGTAGATATAAGGATGAATTGTATGAAAAGACAATTCATCACTATATAGAAAATTCATCCAGCAAGGTCATATACCTTAAATACGTTGAGGGTAGCTATGCAAAGATTACAAAGGCTGACGACCTGAAGTCTGGCGGTAAGATTTGGTTCTCAGGGTTGGACAAGCTGGGAAATCCAGTTGAGGGTTACACTCTTTCCAATGATATCGACTTTTCGGGGGTATCTGTAACAATGGCTGAGACATTCAGTGGAAAGATTATTGGAAATGGCTATAGTTTAAAAAACTTAACCTTTAGTGTCAGCAGCAGGAAGATTGATAATGATACAAGTAAATCCGTAGGATTATTTGAGAATTTGGATGGAGCATATATAGAGAATTTGACATTCGAAGATATGACAATCAAATTAAATGTGAAATCCGGGATTCCTGTCTCTGTAGGCGCACTTGCGGTAGAGGCTAACAATACAGAACTTAAGAATGTTCACTTTGAGGGTCTCACCATAGATACCGGTAAGGGTGATGACGGAAATGCGCCATACAAGGTCGGAGATGTTTTTGTAGCAGGTAAGGACAACAAACTGGAGAATGTGACTGGGACTAATGTCACAATAACAGTATCAGAGTCTGCCAAGCTTAATACTTTATTGGAGCAATGATCAATTGAAGCATATGCATGAACAAACAAGAGGCATACAGGTATGAAACCTGTATGCCTTTTATAAACTTGTATTAGTTTCTAATCGTTTACGCTTCTAATATCTATCAGCTCTGTACGGGTATAGCTAATTGTATCGGGTTTCTCGCCAGTAACTAAGTAGTTATACATGGTGATGATTGGATCATGGCCCTGTCCAAACGGATCCTGTCCGATAGCAGCATATATAACTCCCCTTTTAATAAGCTTAAGAATATCATCATCATAGTCAAAGCATACAATCTTGACTGTTCCTATAAGCCCCATTTCCTCAATAGCTCTTGCAGCACCTAGGATACCGCCTGTAAGAATTGCTATACCTCTTAGGTTAGGGTACTTATTGAGGGCATCTTTGGTGTTCTTATAGACACGGGTATTGTCGGCTTCAGCCTCTATCTCTACAGATATTTTCATTTTCTTTTTCTTTTTAATAACATCATAAATCGAATCTCTACGAACTCTGTTGATGGAGGTCTCCAGTGGTCCACGAATTATAGCTAACTCACCTTCGTTATCTAAGGCCTTTGCTATAACCTCACCGGCTAACCTACCTTGCGTTGGTATGTCAGGGCCAAAATATGATAATCTGTCAATACTTTCATGAAAATCACAATTAAATGTCATGACAGAGATATTTTTTTTCATGGCATTATTGACATACTTCTCTATTCCGTTCAGAAAGCCTGGTATAATTAGTCCATCATAGTTGTTATCGATTTTATCTTTAAGATCTACATTAAGTTGGGTAAAGTCATTGG